>NZ_CEXQWX010000102.1:0-22064 GCF_982718395.1 Carboxylicivirga sp. | reverse complement strand
CTGTACACGATTGCTGCCATACAAACTACAACCGGGAACAGCAGCCGAAGCATCGCGAATGGTTTTATTATCATAGCCCAATGCATAGCGCTCTGAGTTAAAAGCTCCGTAAGTAACCGATAAAGCAGAGCGGGTGTGAATATCCTGATGTGGATGATTGACTCCTGAATGGGGAGCAGGTGTCTCAACTGCTCTGATGGAGAATTTTTCTTTGAACGATGCAAACGGTTCAGTGCTTAACAGAACGTCTGCAAAGCGCTTAGCATCCTTGTGAAACTGATCCATGTCTTCCTTGGCATAGCCCTCGCCCAAAACAACGATATCTACTTGTTTTTCCGGTTGTCCGTTGACCACTACATCAAAAGTGTTATAATGATTTGTTACTGGTTTGACAAAAGAACGATGATGCTTTGGATTGACTTTATAGGTCCATACCGGATCGAAACCATTTTTAATATTTCGCTTGTATATGGTCACATCAACAGCCTGTTTGGGCCAGGGAAAACGAAGCGACTCATGAAAGCTGCCCCAGTTCTCTTCAGCATCCGGTGTAGTTTCCCACTCACCATAAATACTTGAATAGCCTCTTGAATAAAGCACCTTACTGGTTGCAGGTTCTTTTACTTCGAAAAAATACTTGCCAAGCCGTAGCTCATCGATTAATACAATTTTGCTTCCGGCCCATTCACCATCATTGACCATCTGATCGAATGCAAAATGCTCTTCGTTGGCATTACCAATATGGTTATAATCAAGTCGCATAGTAGCATCGCTAAAATACGAATCGTACTGAGCCTGGCTGCTGTTTGAGATCGTAAGCAGCAATACCATTAATAGAAGGTAATTTTTAATCATAGCTTGAATATTGAGTTGTTAATCAACAGGCAAGTTAGGCAAACAGAAGGAGATAAGGTATGCGTTTTATCATTACAGCATAAAAGAACAGCAGTATTTACTCTTTGAAAAGAATGAATATTGCTGCTTTTATAAATTTGAGCGAATATCTTTATACCAATTATGACGCTAACTTGATGGAATTATTGGTATTACTCCACAACTACTTCGTCAATAAATAAAAACACACCCATATCGTTTATGTGGGGATAAATTGCTTTTACTTTAATGTATTGCGTACTGGTTTTATCAAATTCGACTGGCAACATACGATGGGTCACATCTGATGACCAAGGTTTCTGATAAGTTTTTTCAAGCTGCCACGAGCCAGCTTTAGTATAATTATTTCCGTCATCGGATGTGAATACCTCTATTGTACTTGGATAAAAAATGCCTGCTCCTGTTGCTTCAACGCAGCTGAGTTGAACTAATTGAATGTTTTTAGGTTCTTTTAATTTGAGAACGGTTTCAAAATCGTGGTTAAGAATACCCAGCCACTTTCCATTGCCCCATTTGTCACCTCCAAATTCGGTATCAACCAGCGTAATTGGACCATTCGCTGAATATTTTTCAGTTGGTTGACAATTTAGCTTTACTTGAGCACCTGCAGCTTTGTGTAAAATGGCCTTTTTAACTTCAGTCTCGCCACAAACCACTCCATTTTTAACAGCAATAGCTTTAATGGTAGCAGAGGCATCTAACTGAAATGCACTTGTAAAGCGTGCACCTGTTTGTGGTGTAGGCTCGCTGCCATTTGTGGTGTAATAAATATCAGCCTTTAGCTCAGTTGTGATTGTTACCTTCATTTTTTGTGATTCAGGCAATAGCTCAAATTTTATTTCAGGTCTTAATGCACTTTGAGCATAATTAACACCAATGGTTTTGTAATGTTCCAACATCATATCCATTTTGCTTCTAAAATGCTCCCAGTCTTTTGTGCCGGCTTCTTGCCAGGCTATCTCCGAAAGGGCTGCAATACGGGGAAATAACATATACTCAACCTGTTGTTCTGTTGGCATGTATTCAGTCCAAACGTTAGCCTGTACACCCATTACCAGGTCGGCATATTGTTGCTCGACCCCATTAGGAATGGGTTCATATTCGTAGACTTTTTTAAGAGGAGCATCGCCACCAAAAGCTTGTGGTTCGTACTTACTCATGCTTTGATAATGGTCGAAATACAAGTGAGAGCCGGTTGTCAATACTGTGGGATGGCTTTTTTCTAAATATTCTTTCACATGCCTGTCAGAACCCCAGTACATAACCGTTGCAGAAGGTGACAATTCACCTTCAAGGATTTCGTGCCAGCCAATTAGTTTACGATCATTGTTTTTTAACCATGTATCAAAATGATTAACAAAATGACTTTGCAGCTCATGTGCATCATAGCCATTCTTTTTCATCATCTTTTGGCAATCAGGGCATTCTTTCCAGTGTTTTTTATTTACTTCGTCACCTCCAATATGAATATATTCTGAAGGAAATAGTTCTAACACTTCTTCCAGAATATCTTCTAGGAATTGATAACACTGCGGATTGGAAGCGCAATAAACACCAGTATTTTTAATGTGCTGACCATTGGTATTTTTACAGGCCAGGTGAGGATAGCATTGAAACACCACTTCAGAATGACCGGGCAATTCTATTTCAGGAATAACTGTTATATGTTTTTGTGCTGCGTAAGCCACTATCTCACGAATTTCATCCTGGGTATAAAAACCTCCATATTTCTCTTCACTATCGCCCTCACGCCATACTTCAAATTCCTGCCATGGCTTTAAGCCGGGCTTTACTTTTCGCCAGGCACCAACGTTGGTTAGTTTAGGATGTGATTTTATTTCAATGCGCCAGCCAATGCCATCAACCAAGTGCCAATGGAATACATTGAGTTTATGCATGGCCAGATAATCGATGTATTTTTTGATGAATGAAGTTGGCATAAAATGACGGGACACATCAAGGTGCACGCCTCGCCAGGCGAAACGTGGCTTATCTGATATATGGCAGGCTGGCAGGCTTAAAGGAACATTGGTTTTAACTGACGCGGGTAGTAATTGCCTGATACTTTCAACCGCATAGAACAAGCCCTCAGCACCAGACGAAAGTATTTGAACTTGTTTAGTGTTGATATCTAATACATAGCCTTCATGGGTTAAGGAATCAAGCTCAGAATTTATTTTAAAAACAAAATCAGCTTCCTGATTAGTGTTTTCAGAAGACCAAAGCAACTCAATGTCCTTTTTAGTAATGTCTTTTAATAAACCAACAGCCGGTAATGAGGCCGAGTCAGACAATTGAATCTTTATCTTATTATTAATGATGAATACTTCACCATTGTTTTGCTCAATAGAAAGTGGTTCAGGGATTATTTGAATTTCTGAAGTTTGCTTTGGGGGATTACAGCTTACCAATAAGAGCATAATAATACCTAATAGGTAACAATGTCTAAGTTTCATGTCTGAATGTATTTGTTCTTTGTTTTGTAAAGATAAAATTAGAGCAGAAGAGCCAGTTTGCTTTGATAGGTGAATATTGTTCAGATAAGCCTATGGATGTATGATAGAATGGGATACTTCGTATTTATAACTTCTATTCACTTAGTGGGTTTGTAAAAAAAAACGGCTACCCAACAGGCAGCCGTTCTATATTTTACATCATGTAAATCGCTATAAGCATCAGCTTAAATCTTCCCATTTACAATCTCCAGTATCTCTTTCTCCTCCTGAATAGCTTTGTCCTCAATTACTTTACCATCAGCCAGAACTTTCTCAACATAAGCCTTATCATCCAGACCGGCAGCGTTGATCTTCACATTCAGGTAAGCACCCATAACAGCAGAACGTGCACACAATGCGCCAACACCGGCATCGGTTACTGAGTTAGGATTACCAACCTCAGCCATAGCACGAATCACCTCAAAGCCTTTGTAAGCTACTTCCATCACACGGAAAGGCACCTGAATCGCATACTTAGTAGCATCATCAATGGCTTTTTTACGAGCCGCTTTTTCTTCATCAGTTCCCTTAGGCAAACCAATGGCATCCATAATCTTATTAAAAGCATTGGTATCTTCATCAACAAGTGCCAACAGCTCTTTTTCAACGGCCATGCCTTTTTCAGCCCAATCGCTGAACTCTTCCCAACGCTCATCCCAGCCACGCTTGTGAGCCGAAAGGTTAGCTACCATTGTACCTAAAGCAGCACCCAATGAACCTACATAAGCCGAGATAGAACCACCACCAGGAGCAGGTGACTCAGAAGCTGTTTCATCAGCAAACTCAGTCAGGTTCATATCAATCAACTGCTTCTTGTCATCTTTAAGGATGTACTCAATGATCTTTTTATCAGGATCGAATGGATACAACTCATCCAGACCCATTGACTTAACCGCAATCTTGATAATCTCGCGCTCAGGAATACCCGTTGAACGCTCTTGCTTGCGTAAGAAATACTTACCGGCATCCAACATAGCCTGTAATGGTACAACACCTACCATTTCAGAACCTGTTACACGGATACCACGTGCATTGGCACGCTCGTAAACAGCTTCATAAGCTTTGTGTAATGACGTTACGGTAATATCTGTCAGGTTCATCGAGATCTGTGCTACACCATACTCCTCAATATACCAGCCGATACCTTTTACCGATTTCAACATACCAGGTATATTCACCGGGTTGCCATTCTCGTCTTTTACAATTCTACCGGTAACGGGGTGACCTTCACGCTTCACGCGACCACGTTCACGCACATCAAAAGCAATAGCATTGGCACGACGTGTTGAAGTAGTGTTCAAATTCACGTTATAAGCGATCAGGAAGTTACGGGCACCAACGGCTGTAACACCCGATTGAGCGACACTTTCGTTCCACTCAGCCGGACCATAATCAGGCTTCCACTCATCTGTTCCAATTCTTTTTGGAATAGCCTCATACTCTCCTTCACGGCAGTTAGCCAGATTCTTGCGTTTCTCTTCCTTAGCAGCAAACTCATAGCAGTAGATTGGAATATTCAATTCCGTTCCGATGCGCTCAGCCAACTTATGTGCATACTCAACTGTTTCTTCCATGCTGATGTTGGCAACCGGAACCAAAGGACATACATCCGTTGCTCCAAAGCGTGGGTGAGCACCTTTATGAGAGCGCATATCAATCAACTCCTGCGCCTTCTTAACAGCCTGAAAAGCAGCTTCACAAACTTCATTTGGAGTACCAACAATGGTTACTACAGTACGGTTAGTAGCCTGTCCCGGATCAACGTCAATCAGCTTAACGCCATCTATCTTTTTGATTTCATCGGTAATCTTGTCGATGATAGTCATGTCGCATCCCTCAGAAAAATTAGGAACGCATTCTATTAATTGTTGCATAGTATTATATGTTTTTGTCGATTTGTTCTTAAACTCGAAACCCGGAACCATTATCGAATAGTTCCATTCAAAATTGTCGTCTCCACCTTATTCTCACCATAAGCATATGGTAAATACTCAATGCCTGGAATTGGCTTGGTGATAATCACATTAGCCTTCTTACCAACGCATATCGAGCCAAGTTCTTTATCAATACCCATCGCATAAGCGGTATTCTTGGTGACGGCATGAATCACCTCTTCCGGTAACATGCGATACAAAATACTTCCCATAGCCATAATCAGCTGCATATTACCCGATGGTGATGAACCTGGGTTAAAATCAGACGCCAAAGCAACAGGCAAGCCGGCTTCCATCATCTGACGGGCAGGAGCATAAGCCATATTCAAGAAGAAAGCAGCACCAGGTAAGATGGTTGGCATTGTGCCGGAATCTTTCAATGCCTTCATCTCTTCCTCACCCGTAAATTCAAGGTGATCAACCGATAGGGCCTTATATTTAACTCCAACCTGGATACCACCGGAGTAGTCCAGCTCATTGGCATGAATCTTAGGAGTTAAGCCATATTTGGCCGATGCCTCCAAAATACGATCAGTATCTTCAACCGTGAAAAAGCCCACATCGCAGAATACATCTACATAATCAGCCAGTTTCTCTTCCGCAACGGCAGGTAACATCTCATTGATCACCAGGTCAACGTACTTCTCTTGCTTTCCTCTGTATTCCATCGGAATAGAGTGTGCACCAAGGAAGGTTGACTTAATGGTTAACGGACTGGCTTCTTTTAAACGCTTGATCACACGAAGCATCTTCAGCTCACTATCCAGTGTTAGGCCATAACCACTTTTAATCTCAACGGCTCCGGTACCCCATTTGATAATCTCTTCCAGACGAACCATTGCATCTTCAAACAATTGGTCTTCACTGGCTGTTTGCATCAGTTTGGCCGAATTTAATATACCGCCACCGCGAGCGGCTATCTCTTCGTAGCTCAAACCTTTGATCTTATCCACATACTCCACATCACGGCTTTTAGGATAAACCAAATGAGTATGAGAATCACACCAGGCTGGCAATACCAAACGGTCTGTTGCATCGATGATTTCAATGTCAGCCGGTAACGATGATTCGTTTAAATCGGGCATTTTACCATAGTCATTGATATATGCACCTTTAATTAACAAGTACGCATTATCAATAACAGGAAGTTGAGCCATCCGGGCTCCGGCAATATATGGCTGGTTCTCTTTTTCAGTCTGAACCAGTTGCTTTATGTTCTTGATTAATAGTTGTTTCATCAGGACTTGTTTATCTGATTTTTACGGATTTAAAAGTAGGACAATTGTTGATAGTAAGTCTATGATTTTAATCAATTGGGTAATTAGTCAGTAGTAATAAGGCATTAGTAGTAGATCGACAGAAGTCAGTGGAGATCGATAAGGTGTGAGAAAATAGAGATGAGCGGTGAGATATGAACGATAAGTGGTTGAAATTGGGGAATGAGAAGAATGTTGACCGAGGACGGGGGACAGAAGGTGGGAGAAAAAGTCCGAAGCGCAGAGTCCGAAGTACAGGGAGAGTGAGGAGAATGTTATCAATATCACGAAATGCAATAAGGAAAAGCACTGAAAGTGCGACACATAACAGGGTAGGTCGCAGGCCTATCACACATGTAAAGTATTTACCTTAAGCTCTGAAAGAGCGCTACATGAATTGTAGTTCGTATTGAATCTGAGTCCATCTTTTTACCAATGGCCTTCTATAAAAAGTGATGTATTTAGTAGGTGTTGCTTAGTAAGACTGGGAAGCTGAGAACTTGAATCGAAGATCACCCAGCCGCACTTAGCATACACCAATAAATTAATCGATTTTTATAGACAGCCTAGACTTTTTTGTTTCGTTTTTGTGTCATGACAAAAATGAAAAGCCTGTCCGGCTAGAGGACATCAGTTGAAATTGAATATTCTGGTAATCCACAAAATCATTTACCCATAAATTTCCTAATAAGAAATTCTCAATATAAATCCATACCTTTTGTCGCACTAAAAAACAAAAGACTAAAAGAATATTATGTCAGAATTTACCAATAAAAAGGCCGTTCGCGTTAAAAAACTTATTGAAGTATCTAAACTTCTTTTAGAAACCGGAAATGCCAGACCATTTATAATAGAGAACGAAGATTTTATCCAGACAGTTATTCCGGAGGATTTTATTACCCTGTTTGACGAATTAATAAAAGAAGGAGTGAAGGTTGATGACCTGAAGCCCTTAACAAATAAAGTGCTGAATATTTTTCACCAGGCAATAGAAAACTACCCTATTATAGAACCCAAGCCCGATAGCTTTTTGGCCGTTCTGGAAAGTAACAACCAGAAGATGGTGGATGTATTAACCGAGATTCGTCCGCTCTTTAAGAAATTCATACAGGAAACCAAAGACGAAGCAATAACAAAACAACTGCTTACTGCTTTTAAAAAGTTAGAAGTATTTGCAAAGCATTATACCATCAAAGAGAATATACTCTTTCCGGCCATAGAAAAGGCATGGCCCGATTACCGCTGCCTTCAGATCATGTGGTCGTTTCACGACGATATCAGGCGAAACATCAAATATGTGATTTCTCAGTTGGACGAAGGAGTTACCGACTTCAAGTTGTTTAATAAAAGTGTGGGCGATGTCTTCTTTAATATGATGGCGATCAAATTCAGGGAAGAACGGATTTTGTTTCCATTGATCCTTTCAACCATTAAAGAACGGGATTTGAACCGCATGAATAAAGAAGCTGTTGAGATGGGATATCCTTACATACAACCTACCAGTGTTGCCACGGAGCAAACGGAACAAGCAAGCAATGATGGCTTGGCTAATTTAGGAACAGGTTCTTTGTCGATAGAACAAATAAAACTCATATTTAATCACCTGCCAGTAGATATCACCTATGTAGATGAAAATGATAAAGTGTGTTATTTCTCAACCCCTAAGAAGCGCATTTTCCCGCGTACAATAGCGATAATTGGAAGAGAAGTCAGCAATTGTCATCCGCCGGAGAGTGTACATGTGGTTGAAAAAATAGTTGACTCATTTAAAAGTGGAGAAAAAAGCCAGGCAGACTTTTGGATCAAGATGAAAGGAGAATACATCCTTATTCAATATTTTGCCGTTCGTGATGAAAAAGGCAACTACAAAGGAGTTATAGAGGTATCACAGGAGGTTACCCATATCAAAGCCCTCGAAGGAGAAAAACGTCTGCTCGATTGGTAGAGAAGGTGTGGCGGTGAGTGATGAAAGAGAGCTGTGAAAGAAGGGAAATGAGAAAGAAGTAGCTATGTTATTTGACAATTTACAATAAAACAAACAAATGGGATTAGATAGTGTAGAACTTATAGTGGATGTAGAAAATACCTTTCAAATAAGCATTTCAGACCCGGAAGCAGAAAGTGTAGAAACGGTGGGTAAATTCTACGAGCTCATCCTCAGTAAGATTGATTACAGCAAACACCATAAATGTCAGACACAGGTTTTATTTTATAAATTAAGAGAAGTGATGAGTCGGCATTGTATGATTGAGAAAAAAGGTATTAAGCCGGAAACTCAATTGGACACCATCTTTATGTCGGAAACCATCAAGGAAAAGTGGAAAGCTATACAAGATGAGGTTTATTTTAATATGCCAGATTTAAAACGCTCGAAAAAACTATCAGGTCTGTTAAATACCTTATCATTTATATTCATCAGTGCGGCCATAGTGTTATTGATAACCGTATTTATCACATCTAATTACCTGCTGTTGCTTTATGTGCTTGGTTTTATATCGCTTACTTATCTTATTTGGCGTTTGACGCGTCACTTGAAAAAGTACCCATCGCATAGTAACATGCGTAACCTGGTTATGGCAATATTACCTTTGAGCATTAAAAACCTGGACTTGTCAATAAGAGATAAAAACGATGTGTTACATGTGCTAAAGTATATTATTCACGATAAGATTGGAGTTGACATGGAGGAAATTACTTTGGATGCTCATTTTGTTAATGACCTTGGCCTTAATTAATAAATACAACTGCATTGTTTGTATGCTTCCGATCAAAAGTTATTGTAAGAAATAGATACTGACAGTATCGAAATACCAAACCCGTCAGGTGTCCAAAACCTGACGGGTTTCAATATCCCAGCCACTTCCGAACTTCGGACTTTTTATCCCCGTCCTTCGTCCTCTATCATCCATCCACGGCTCGGTGCCAAAAAACACATTCATCACCAATATTCAGTTACTCCTCAACGCTAAATAATATTTTATCAACATAATGATGTGTTTTTGAAATTAAATTCTATTTTAGTATTCACTAATCGGAAATGGTCAATTATATAATGCACAGCAAGCTCGTTGTTGCAGGTAATTGGTGTTAGCTGCCCTGCCAGGTGAGGCATAAATCGGAAATAAGGGGGTGGTACAGCAGAATAATAAAGGTTTAGAAGTATGTATTGTCAGAGAGTACTAGATAAAATCTCTTGCAAAAGACAAAGCTTTAATAGAAACAATAATGCAAATAATAAAGCTGTATTTCAGCAAGATAAATAAAGAAACAAACAGTAGATGTAAAGTGCATTGCACTTTATACTTACGTTGGCTTCATTAAAAATGAGTTAGACAATTTTTGTAACTTATGAGTGGTAATAAATATATTTTCATTCTAAAAAAAATGCATTATGAAAAAACTATTATTTATCGTCGCAGTCACAATTCTTTTTTCGTGTTCAAAAGATGAAGAACCACCAAGATTAATGTATGATATTACATATACGGTTCTAGCATCAAATGGAGCAACCATTAACAAGGTAGAATATAGAGATGACAAAGGAGAGTTAGTAGAACTATCAAATGTAAGTTCTCCATGGACAATCAACATTCAAGTGAGAGCTGGACTTGGATTAGAAGCAGCAGCCTATGGAGATGTTCCTTATCAGGGCTCATTAAGTATTACTGCCACCTGGACTCCAGAAGGAGGGTTAACTAGTTCTGAATCAGAAACTCTTCCGAATGATGACCCAAATTCAATGATTAATAATGGTAGAGTAGAAATATCAGGCAGGACTTTGCCAGATTAAAAGCAAAAAAACGAAATGCCAACACTTTGGCATATTGCATGGCGGGTGTAGCCCAGGCGCGTCGGTCGCGTCCCGCGTCAGGTCTCCCTATCAGTC
Source organism: Carboxylicivirga sp. (assembly GCF_982718395.1). Taxonomy (NCBI): domain Bacteria; kingdom Pseudomonadati; phylum Bacteroidota; class Bacteroidia; order Marinilabiliales; family Marinilabiliaceae; genus Carboxylicivirga; species Carboxylicivirga sp. Next base: position 11,599 of record NZ_CEXQWX010000102.1, on the reverse strand, counting down.
GACACAGACGCACGCCGCAACCGCCACGACAACATCCAATTTATCGTTGAGCTGCCAAACCAAGTCGCAGACATCACCTAAAAAGAAAACCCATTTAATTACGTAAAGGAAACAACATCAGAAAGGAAAGATGGCGCAATATGATACGTGCCTATTAGAGTATCATTTTTAATCAATCTACTTTATGAGTGAAAATGAAATACTTCAGGAGATGCTTCCTGAAATTAAGCAATTAAACAAGGAGGATATCAAGCCGAGTAATATCCCTATTAGTGTGGCTGTACAAGAAGCAGGCAACCTGCACGAGCGTGTGGGCCTCGATATTACAGAACTACTTGAACTTGGTATGCCGCCCGAGCTACGAGAGCGCCTTGGTAAACTACGTGCCGCCTTGTTTGCTGCCGAAGTTAACTGGCAGGAGCAGCAAAGCGAACGTAAAAAGGCCCTTGAGTTATGGAAAGAAAAGTCGCCAGCCCTTTATGAATTACGAAAGGATATTATTGAACATCTGGCTTTTGCTTTCCGCAAAGACGAACGCCTGATGGATCAAATTGCCGCTATTGAAGAAGGCAACTCGCATGCCGATGCCATTGAAGACCTGGCTCGCCTGGCTCTATTAGGTACTGAAAACCCGAAGCCGGTACAGGCCATTAACTACGATACCACTAAATTTGAAGCCGCCAAAACCATGGTAAGCGAGATGAGTGGCGTGCTATCGGCGGCCAACGGTTATCTTTACCGCGATGACGAACGTAAGCTGATACGCGACAAAACTTATACCTTGCTTAAGGCAGTGGTGGACGAGATACGCGATTACGGGAAATTTGCGTTTCGTAACGACCCGGAGCATGTGAAAGGTTATTCGAGTAAGTATCAACGTGACCAGGCTAAAGCTTATCGCCGCTCGCTAAAAGAAAAACAAGCATAGTTGAATAAACAACAGTAAATCATTTGGGTGCTTCGGCACCCTTTTTTGTAGGCCTTACACGACATAAAAGGGTATTGCACCGACGGGAACCAGTACTTTTTCGACAGGCAGCACTGGTTTACTAACGGTAAATATTGCTATGGCAACGGGAGCCTTTACTTTGGCAACGGGAGGCAAAATTGAAACCGACGGGAACATATATATTAGCAACAGGAAGAGATACTATTGCGGCGGGGAAAGGAGCTATTGCGACGGCAAGTCAGTTATCCGTGCGATGTGCATGGCAAGCACTCTATATACTCCATACAGTTTCGGTCCCCCATCTTCTGTCCTCTGTCACTTAACCACTCATCACTCATCTCTCAACTCTCACCTTTCCCGTCCTCGGTCTTCCGTCTTCCATCTCCCCCTCTTCAAAAAAAACTCTGCTTTACAGCACCTCTGTGTTTCAACTAAAATCCTATTTTTGCCACCGTTTATATTGTCTTGATACTTATGTCTTAAATCTTGATTCTAACAAATATGTTTAAAAAAGTCCCGCATACCTACGTCATAGTATTCTCGCTGATTGTTTTTGCCGCCATAGCCACCTGGTTTGTACCCGGAGGTGAGTACGTTAAAGAAACCAAGGTTGTTAATGGAGTTGAACAAACCGAAATGGTATTTAAAAGCATCGAAAGTCAACCGCAGACATGGGAAGTGTTTGCAGCCATGGTACATGGTTTTGAAAAAGGAGCAGGCATTATCATCTTCATTCTGATGATAGGTGGTGCATTCTGGATTATGAATGACTCCCGCGCCATTGATGTGGGGATACTCTCATTCCTCGACTTTGTTAAGAGGCTGGATAAATACAAGGCCATTCGAGCAGTAGGAGCCAATAACCTGATTCTGATCCTGATCATGTTAATGTTCTCCATATTTGGAGCCGTTTTTGGCATGAGTGAAGAAACCATTGCATTTATGGTGGTGCTGGTTCCCCTCGCTATTTCAATGGGCTATGATAGCATCACAGGAGTAGGAATTGTATTTGTTGCGGCCGGTTTAGGTTTTGCTGGAGCCGTACTGAACCCTTTTACCATTGGTATTGCACAGGGACTGGCCGAACTACCCTTATTCTCAGGCTTTGAGTATCGCCTGGTATGCTGGCTTGTTATTAATGTAATCGGCTTTGCCTATATTCTTTGGTATGCCCGTAAAATCAAAAAGAACCCTAAGTCATCAGCCGTATATGAAGAAGACGAATACTGGCGTAAACGTAATGCCGGTACCATCGAAGGTTTGGAAGATAAAACCTCTGTAGCAGCCTGGTGGGTTTATGCATTAACAACAGTTGTATTGATATTATTTGCCTATAAACACCCGATGACCACCCTTAAGATGGGAGGTGGCGAAGGTGTTACCTGGCCTGTGATGCCTGTTATGGCAGGATTTTTCGCCATAAACGGATTGATCTCATTGCGTAAAAAAGTCCATTTCTTTATTCTTAACCTGCTGTTATTTACCATCCTGTTTCTGATCATTGGCGTAATGGGCTACGAATGGTATATCACTGAGATTGCAGCCCTCTTCCTGGCAATGGGTATTCTTGCAGGAGTATCCATGGGTAATGATGCCGATAAAATCACCAAATTGTTTTTGGAAGGTGCAAAAGACATCATGTCAGCAGCATTGGTTGTTGGTCTGGCTGGTGGTATCATTGTTATTCTTGAAAACGGTAAGATTGTACACACCATCCTGCACAGCATGGCACAATCCATGAGCGATTTGGGTAATATTGCTTCCGTAGGCATCATGTATGGTATTCAAACACTCATTAATGTCTTTATTCCGAGTGGATCAGCTAAAGCCGCCTTAACCATGCCAATTATGGCTCCTTTCAGCGACCTGATTGGTTTATCGCGCCAGGCAACCGTTATGGCCTTTCAGTTTGGCGATGGATTTACCAATATGATCACGCCCACTTCACCAGTTTTAATCGGCGTATTAGGTGTTGCCAAAATACCATATACCAAGTGGGTTAAATGGATTGCTCCACTAATCATCATTATGACTATACTGGGCTTCCTGTTATTAATCCCAACTGTAACAATGGAATTGAATGGTTTTTAAAGAAATATCCCAATTGTTTAGACTCGCTTCCCAGTCCTGAAAGGACGAAACATATTATAAGACTGAAAGTCTGATACTTCACAACGAGGGGCACCGCCCCTCATCTATCATATGATGTGAGAATCAGGCTGAAAGTTTGATATTTAAAGGATGTTTCAGACCTTCAGCTTTAACTTGATGACTGGGGTTATTACGTGAAACGGATCGTATCTTTATAACCATAATGCCAATAAAGATACGATCCGTAAAACTCCCAAATTAAGTTGGAATTTACTCTTTTTGTATATTTATGGATGATGAAAAGACCAGAATTGCCAGATAATTTTTTAGAATTTTGCACAACCTACTGGTAAGTTCATTGAAACAATACTACCCAATTAATGAACCTCCGAACCATTCTCAATTAATTGCCCTTTGAGCTTTTCTTTAAGCTGTTCCACGGCTTTTTGCAAGGAATTAATCTGGCTTTTCTGTTGACGGGTTTTATCCGTTAAAAGCTGGTTGCTTTCAAGCAGGTTATCTTTTGTGCTCTTAAGTTTATCAATTTGGTTCTTTTGATTTTCCTCCTGGTTGAGCATACGTTCCATACGCTTCTCAATCGAAAGGTTTTTGTCCAGTACCTCTTTCAGATGTTTCTTAAAAAAACCCTTTTCCTTTCGGGCTTCCTTTAGCTTATCGTTGGCTGCTTCCAGATGATGTAGTAAGCCAGTCTTACGTTTTAATAACTGTTCATACTCCTGGCAAAGGTTATCGTAATCATCCTTTAGTTGATCGTAGCGATATTCTTTACGTAGCAACGCAATTTTTAAATTATACTTATCAGCCTTTTCAAATCCCCATCGTGTTCTTCGGTACAATTGTTTGTTTTTATCAAAGTATAGATTGGTAATCGTAGGATGCTTTTTTAGTTGAAGGACCAACGCCAGTACATCGTAGGCCGTCTCAGGCAGAGGAGGATTTTTTCTTTTGGGCATCTTAGGATTAGTTTGGGATTACTTATGTATTTTAGTCCATACAAATATACATTGTAATTACTCAGATAATCAAATAAATTAATGTTAAATAGTATTAAACACCTACTAGATTATGAATGCAACTCAACCAGGAAATGTCTTAAAATACTGCCCCAAGTGCGGCTCATCGCACTTTTTATTTGACGGCTCAAAATCTTTTAAGTGCCATGATTGCGGCTTCCATTTTTTTATAAATTCAGCTTGTGCAGTTGCTGCAATTATTGTTAACGATGAAGGGAATATCCTTTTAACCCGCCGCGCTGTTGAACCCAATGCAGGAATGCTCGACCTTCCCGGAGGATTTGTCGATCCAATGGAAACTGTTGAAGATTGTTTATTGCGGGAAATAAAAGAAGAACTAAACCTGGATATAACATCTTTCAAATACCTGGTATCCTTCCCTAACCAGTATGTCTTTTCAGGGTATACCGTTTATACCATTGATTTAGGTTTTGTTTGCCAGGTAAAAAGCCTGGATAATATGCATGCTCAGGATGATATCTCAGGATACGAGTTTATAAATCCGGCAGAAATAGATTTTCAGGAAGTTAGTTCTGATTCCATCAGGAATATTATTAAAGCCTACATAGTTCATGGCAATCGCATTTAAAGCAGCGTAGGCCAGAGCAATAGTCCGGGCCGGAGTTGGCGAGAGGTCTTCAAAGGCGCACTTGAGGGGGATGTGTGTCTGCCGGAATTGAAGGCTGGTGTGGGTTGAAGGGTTCTATTGCTCTAGACTTTTTTGCTTAGCTTTTTGTAGTAATGACATCGGAATGATTAAGAATTGAGTATTCTTAATTATTTCAGCTTGAAGTAGGGTTTGGGACAACGTCCCAATAAAAAGAAAATCATAGAAAGAATCTTTTAACTAAACGACATTGCAATGATTTGAGTTGGGAACATAAATTGTTTAAATACGATTGCCCTAATTTATAAATCGACTAGACAGCGATTTAGACTAAAAATAAATAAGGAAGAGCAGATTTTATTTAACCAGTTCTTAAATCATTATTTTCTATTTTTAAAAGAAAAAATGAGTCAGGAGTTACAGGTTCTTGTTATCAGTGCGGCATCAATAGGTTTCTTTCATACATTATTTGGACCCGACCATTACCTGCCATTTATAATGATTGGTAAAGCACGCCAATGGAAGATAAGTAAAATACTAGGCTTAACGGTAATTTGTGGAGTAGGACATATACTTAGTTCGGTTGTTGTCGGGATGATAGGGATCGCACTTGAGATGCAAGTGGAGAAACTTAACTGGTTTGAGTCGTTCAGAGGAAATCTGGCAGCCTGGGCATTAATAGCATTTGGATTATTATATGCTTTGTGGGGTATTCGCAGGTGGTACAAAAAACATAATCACAACCACATTAAGACAGAAGGGAATTCAAAAAATATAACACCGTGGGTATTGTTTATCATTTTTGCTTTAGGACCGTGTGAACCACTCATTCCAATATTAATGTATCCGGCTGCAATGGAAAGTGTGAGCTCATTGATTATGGTGACGAGTGTATTTGGGATTATCACACTCATTACAATGACTGGAGCAGTGTTAGCCGTGTCTTATGGTTTGTCATTTGTTAATTTAAGACGATTTGAAAACTTGGGGCATCCGATTGCAGGTTTTGTTATCTTCTTATCTGGATTGGCTATACAGGTTTTAGGGCTTTAATAATATGAAGGATAATTCATGTGTCAGAAACATACACTTAAATCTTGTAAATAGTCTTAATACCTTGTGCTCTGTACTTGATACTTCATTAACAGCTAAAATCTAACCTTCCATTGTGTTATATATAAGTTTAATTCTATCTTTAAATTGAAATATTTGGGGATAGTACCGTGGGAACTATATAAATTGGGGAGAATTGAAAAGGTTTTTGATCGCAATTATTGTCGCATTCAATTGCAGCTTTATATTAGATGCGCAGGAAGTAAGGTTTCAGAGTTATGGAGAATCTGATGGGTTGACTGATACCCATATTGAATGTGTCGTTCAGGATTCTTTAGGATATACCTGGATTGGTACTACCGATGGGCTCTACCTTTATGATGGTATCTACTTCGATAATTTCAGATATAGCCCTAAAGATTCGCTTTCACTATCTAGTAACCACGTTACAACACTTTTGGTCGATAAAAACAAAGAAAGACTTTGGGTAGGTACCAATTTCGGGGGAGTTAATATCATGAACCTGAATACCTTTAAATTTGAAAGACTCCAGCGTCCCGAAGATAAAGATCATCCTAATGGTTTAAGAATGATTAATGCCATCGGGCAAGTGGATGATTGGTTGTTGATTGGTACAGGAGATTATGGTTTGCAGGCCTACAATATCACAAATAAAGTATTTGTGGATCTTGTAATTAAAGATCACCTTAATGGATATGATGCGCATAATATTGTAACTAGAAATAGACATGTATACATTGGAACAAATTATGGCCTTTATGAATACACCGTAGATAAATTTAAGGATGGAGATTACAAACTGGATAAGGCTTCATTTTGCAATTGTTCGAATATCGTCAGAGATATAAGCTTTTTGAATGACTCAATTTTATTGGTTGGCTTTGGAGATAAGCTTGTCAGAAAAAATATTTGTAGCGGCGAGAAAAGAGTTATTTTCACTAAGGATGAAAGTGAATCTGTATTAAGTTGCCATCAGGTTGACAGTAAGGGGGATATTTGGCTTGGAACAAGAGGAGATGGCCTTCTGCACTTTAACAGCGATGGGCAACTGATGAATAGATATAAGGCCAATGGTAACGATGGTGCACTGGTTAATAACTGGATTGGTGCATTGCATTACTCCTCTGCGCACGATCTGTTATGGGTAGGCACCAAAGATGGTCTTAGTAAATATGCCAGGAGAGATACCAGGTTTACACAGTATCAAACAGGAAATAATAATGATAGCCGGGCAGACAACCTTTTTTTCTTATTTAAAGATTCGAACGAAAGTTATTGGTGGTGGACTTTCAATGGATTGTTCAGGAAAAGAAAAGGGCATAAGACAGAAGTGTTTAAATCCAAAGATGGTTCTGTTTTTTATAATGATACAGTTTCATGCGGTTATGAGGATGCCAATAAAACGCTTTGGTTAGGCACTTTTGATGGTTTGTTGGCTGTCAACCTGCAAACCGATGCTCATAAACGAATCAGGTTTAAAGATACTTCATTTAAGCGAAGCCTGAATGTTATAAAAGATATTAAGACCTACGATGGAAAATTATGGTTGATATCCTATGATGGTGTTATTGAGTTTAACCCATCAAGTGAGGAGTACCAGCAATATCCGTATCCTGATGAATACAGGCATCAGGGGAATTTAAAAGTTACCACAGCTAATTTTGATAAGCATGGAGTTCTTTGGATAGGAGATAAGGGTGGATTTATAACCTCCTTTAATGTGGAAACAAAAGAATTTAAAAGAATATCAACAGCCTTGGTATCTGAAACAGGCCATAAAAGTTACAATCGTATCATGCACCTTCATACGATGGATGACAGTACAGTATTGATAGCCACTTATGGCACCGGATTGCTTAAGTATAATAAAGTATCAGGAAAAGTTAGCCGGGTTGAAATTAATGAATTACTATCCACCAATATATACACAGTTTATGAGGATAACGAAGGATATCTGTGGATGAATACCAATTCCAAAATACTGCGTTATTCAATAAAGGATAATCAGATTCTCAGTTTCGGAAGGCGGGATGGCACCATGTGTCGCGAATTTAACGGGAAGGCCCATCATCAAAGTGTAGATGGAAATATATTAATGGGAGGAATAGGCGGATTTGTGGAATTTAATCCGGCAGAGTTTTGCTATAATACTGAATTACCCAATGTTGACCTGAGCTCATATTTATTTGAAGAAAATAATGAGGTTATTGGTGGAGTGATTTACAATAACTGGGAGGTAATTAGCAGCGATACCCTTGAGTTATCAACCGATCATCATCCGATATCTTTTTATACCTCAGTCTTGAATTATCAGAATTCGAATAAAAACATGGTGGCATGGCAGCTGGAAGGTTATGAAAATACCTGGGATACCATGATGGCTTCCGGATCAAAAACCTATATGGCATTGCCCGAAGGTAAATACAAGCTTAAAGTAAAAGGTTGTAATAACGATCAGTTTTGGAATAATAATGGCGATGAAATAACCCTGATTGTTAAACCCGATTTTCTGAATAGTAAGCTTTTTAAAAGCATTATCGTTGTTTTATTTTTTAGTTTAGTTTACCTGATCTACATGGTTCGGAGCAGATATTTGCGTGGTTTGAGGAAGAAATTGGAAAACCAGGTGGATGAACGAACAAAACAATTGCAAACAGCGTATGCTGAACTGGAAGGTAGTCGGGAAGAGGTATTGTTGCAGAAAGGCGAATTGGAAAAACATCGACTTTTTTTGGAGGATTTGGTTAAGGAACGAACCTCCGATTTAGAAAGTGCCAAAAGAAAAGCAGAACAGGCTGATCGTTTAAAAACAGCCTTTCTGGCCAACCTGTCTCATGAAATTCGTACACCAATGAATTCAATTGTGGGTTTTGCTACCTTGTTATCAAATGATGTATATACCAGTGAGGAGCGAAAGGAGTTTGCCAACGTGGTACAAAAGAGTAGTGATAGTTTGTTAGTCTTGATTAACGACATCATTGATATTTCAAGAATAGAAACAGGACAGATAAACTTTTTGTACAAAGATGTTAATGTTAACGGCTTATGTAAAGATGTGTTTAAATCTTTAGAATTGAATGTCAAAAGTTTTTCGGTAGATTATGAACTTGATGTGAAGCTCGAAAACAAAGAGTTATCAATCAAAACTGATCCGGAACGACTAAAACAGGTATTGATAAACCTTTTAAACAACGCATTGAAATTTACAAGTGAGGGACATGTACGATTAATCGTAATGGAAGGAGCAGTGGCTGATCCAAATATAATCGGGAATGGGACGCATGTACCAAAAGAATCAGTGTTATTCTCTATTGATGATTCCGGGATTGGTATTGCAGAAAAATACCACCGTCAGATTTTTTCTCCTTTCCATAAAGTTGAGAACGGACAGGATGTGCATGGTGGAATAGGCTTGGGACTTAGCATCGTTAAACAGTTAGTTGGGATGTTAGGTGGAAAAATTTGGCTGAAATCTAAACTTGGAGAAGGAACGACTTTCAATTTCTATATTCCGTACAAACAAAAAGAGCAAAAGAAAAAACGGGTGTCTGAAAATTAAAGTAGATGTCTACAACGTTTATAATTTATAACTTAAGAATATGGATCGCATCTTTATATCCATAATGCAAATTAAAGATAAGATCCGTAAAAAATGATTCTTATATATTGACTCTTGAATTTTCGTTAATTACTATAACCTGATAAACTATAAAGAGCAAAACTCATCGCCCGACCAATAACCATCAGGTTAATTTAGTCGGGCGATGAGTGATACTTTAACTAAAGACCTTTCCCTGTTCTAAGATTATTAAATAATAGGTGTGCCTTTATAGACAGTAGATTGCTGAATAGGAACAACAATACCGCGATATTGTACCCGGTTTGAAGTGTTCCCCTGAACCGTAGCATTAGCAATTTGTCCATCCGCATTACAGTCAAGTCTGATATCAAATGATCCCAGAGCAGATGAAACAAAAAGAGTGATAAAATAAGTTCCTTTTTTCTCGTTTTTGTTCACCTCGTACTTGGTTACTCTGCCTCGAACCGATACACCTCCAACTCCGTTTTGTCCCATTCTGGAATCAGATCCCAACTGAACAAATGCCTCTTCACCTTCAACAGCCACAAAATTCAGCGAGCTATTTACATTCACGGTTGAGCCTCTTTTTCCGGCAAGTGTATTGGCCTCAAGAACCCATTGCTTCTCATCGATTGCTACAGCCAGAATTTTAGCCATTTGTTCTGAAAGAGCTTGCTGTTCCTGTTTTTGAATTTCACGTCTTTCTTTTCGGGTAAGTTTTTTTTCCTCTTGTTGCCCAAATACTGATAATGTCAGGCTAAGGACCAATGATAATAATGCTAACTTTTTCATTCTGACTCCTCCTATTGTTTTAATTAGGTAATGGTTATGTAATTTCAAAATTAGTGCCACTTTATTCGATACCCTAAATTCCACTCTATAACTTCAGCAACAGAGAAGTTATGCGCCTTTACTAACATTCCCACATACATGTCATTTTTAAAGTGGTATTTTAATCCAAATTTCTGGTAAAGAAGCCTATCATTATTTGTACCTTTTTTCCTTAGCGCATTTATTCCAAAATAAGAAGCTATTGACAGTCGGTCTACTGTAAATTCATAGGTTCCAAATATACCCAGTATAAGCTTGTCCGACAGTTTATCAGCAAATTCTACAATAGGTTCCTCGCTTCCATCTTCCGGGTTTGTTACAACAACATTAGCTTTCTCATCATAAGTAAGGTCAATTCCAGCACCAAACTTGTTTTTCCACGTTGCTTGTTTTAATACTGCTGCAGATAAGTTTAGGTAGGAGTGCATAACATCAGCGGTACCTTCATTAACAGCTGGTGGAGTTGGTTCGTTGGGGTTATTATACAAAACATTACTTGTTCCGGCTCCCAATTGAATAGCAAGCTCATAATGCTGCTCATAAGCTGGTTGAGGTTGGCGAATTAATATAGGTCGATCCTTAAAGCTGTAACTAACTTCGATAGAAGGCGATAGTAAGTTTATTCCACTATTAGGTTTTTTTCGTGCTCCGTTAGAGAAATGAGTAAATCCAAATGAACCTCTCACGCTCCACCTTGGATTCAGATAATACTGGTAAAACAAGTTGGCATCGATATAAACAGTCCGGTATGAACCTATTGCCACATTAAAAGGATTGTCAAACTCATTGTAAGGCTCCCAATTGTAAGCTAATCCAAATCCAAGTTCGTATCCCCATTTACTTTTTTCATCTTGTTTAAACGGAAAGCCAATAAAACCATATAAAGCAGTTGGAGTCCCCAGTTCATCAACATTAAAGAAATTGGCATTGTAAAAACCAAAGCCATAATAAGGAAAATTAAAAATATGGTGCCATTCTTTTGTTCCATCAGACTGTACACTATAGTTTATTGAAAGTGCCTGGTAATAATCAATTACCTGGTTGGCATCATTTTCTCCTTTAAGGAAATCGTTAGTCTGCAAAACCCTGCCGGCATGATACCTCAAGGACAATGAATTATAGCGCTTGGGCTTATTATCTGTTTTAAGAGAATCTTTTTTGTTTGATTTTTGAGCACTTAGGTTTAGGCCATAGATGAGTAAGAGGGCAATAGCAAAAGCTTTCATATTTAGGTTGTTAAAATGTATAATTCTGGTTTAGACATTCTTAGAATGATGTTTCAAAATTACAACTTTGTTTTGGTTGACTTTCTTAATACGACAAAAAGATACATATAAAAGTTTAAGAATTATTAAGGTTTTATGGAATCAAATTTGCTTAATGTGGTAAAATTTAATTTCCCCAATGAGTTAACTGCGTTTAGAGTCATAGAA
>NZ_CEXQWX010000101.1:0-22843 GCF_982718395.1 Carboxylicivirga sp. | reverse complement strand
ATACTTGTCATATTATTTACAATCACAACTATAATACTGAATGCCGCTAATAAATTTATAGTCATTTAAATAGTTGTTCATTAGATAACAAGAAGCTCCAAGTTTACTTTTTTTATTATTTTACGGGCTTCCTATTCTTTCACTAAATTGACAAAGAATGAACATCGAAGATTTTAGAGAGTATTGTATCGCTAAAACAGCCGTTACCGAAGAATTTCCATTTGATGAGGTAACATTGGTATTTAAAGTAGCCGGAAAAATGTTTGCTCTCACCGGTCTGGATAAAGATTTTAGCATCAATCTGAAATGCGATCCTGAACGTGCCATTGAACTGCGCGAAGAGCATCCAGCAATTCAACCAGGCTGGCATATGAACAAAAAACATTGGAATACGGTATATGTGGATGGCTCACTTAAAGATGATCTTTTAAAAGAATTAATTGATCATTCTTACGAGTTGGTTGTTAAAAGTTTGTCTAAAAAAGTGAGGGAAGAGAATAACTTAATAGACTAAAGACCTAAGACAAAAGATTAAAGACTAACAAATGCATAATTTCAGAGAGTTAAAGGTTTGGCAAAAAGCTCGGATTCTTGTAAAAGAAGTATACATGTTTACAAAAGATTTACCGGATGAAGAGAAATTTGGTCTAACGAGTCAAATGCGTCGTGCATCTGTTTCAATCCCATCAAACATTACCGAAGGAACGGGTAGACGCACAAACAAAGAGTTTGGTCGCTTCCTTGATATAGCAATTGGTTCAGCTTATGAGCTGGAAACTCAGTTAATATTATGTCTTGACTTGGGTTTTGTCAGTCAAAAGAAATTTGTTGAATTAGAAGAGAAGATTCAGGAAGTTGAACGAATGACTCATTCACTTAGAGAAAAACTAACCCAATAACAACTTTATCTTATATCTTGCGTCTTATATCTTTAATCTTAGTTGAATGAAAAAACTAGCAAGATATTTTTTCCAGGGATTGCTCTATGTAGTGCCACTAGGTGTTACCATTTATGTTATTGTGTTTGCCTTTATCTGGCTCGATGGATTATTACGTGATCTGGAGATTTTCCAGCATAAGCCATATTCTGATTTTAACTTCCCCGGATTAGGACTACTTGTTATCCTGTTATTTATAACCCTTATTGGTTTTATCGGGCAAAAGTTGATTACAGCACCTATCGAAGGCCGTTTTGAACGCGGACTAAAGAAAGCCCCACTTATTAAGGTGATCTATAGCTCTGTTAAAGATCTGTTGTCGGCTTTTGTGGGTAAAGAGCGCAAGTTTGAAAAACCTGTGTTGGTTACACTCGATAAAGAAAGTATCCTTAAACGATTTGGTTTTATCACGGCTTCTGATTTAAGTGAGCTAGGTATAAAAGATAAAATTGCTGTTTACCTGCCAAGTTCATATGGTATTCTGGGAGAATTATATGTTGTACCCGCTGAAAATGTAAAACCTATTGATGCTCATCCTGCCGATGTGATGAAATTTATTGTATCAGGTGGTGTAACAAAGGTTAAGTAATGCGTTACGTACTAACAGTCATATCGTTCCTTTTACCAATGATCACCCTGTCACAGGAGTTTCATCAAACGGGCAAAGCATCTTATTATGCAGATAAGTTCGAAGGCCGTAAAACAGCCAGCGGCGAAATATTCAGCAATAAAAAACTAAGTGCGGCACATCGCACTTTACCATTTGGAACCAGGGTGTTAGTAACCAACCTCTCCAATAATAAATCGCTTACTGTGGTTATTAACGATCGTGGTCCCTTTATAAAAGGACGAATAATTGATCTGAGTCAACGAGCCGCCAGTGAATTAGGATTCCTTAATGATGGCATTACTTCTGTAAGGATTACAATTGTCAGAGAGTTTGCTCCACGTGACTCATTGTTGCAGCCCCTTCCATCATTACCTGCAGAGATAATTCTGGAGAATAAAGAAATTAAAGCCCTTTTACACTAAGCTCTTTACACCATTTTATTGTCAGGCACAGCATTTGATTGTATATTCGCTGCACAAACACCAAAAGACTATCTTAATGAAAAAGCTATTTATTATACTTTCAGTTGCCATTCTAGTTGCATGTAACCCAACTGCAAAGTTACCAACTATTCAAAGCGAAGCAGATGCTGCCTTTGAAAATGCCAATTACGACAAAGCTTATACACTTTATAGCGAATTCATCAATTTATCAAAAGCCAACAACCTGGAGGTCGATAATGATATAACAGTAAAATTGGCTCAAGCATGTACTCAGACAGATCGGATCGGAGAAGCGAGCACACTCTATAATCAACTGCTGCAAAATGAGCAAAACATCAAGTTAATAGCCGAATATGCACAGATGCTCCAGCGCGAAGGACAAATTGATGATGAACTAAATCTCTGGCAGCAATATTCTGACAAGATTACAAGCCCTGAGTTAAGCAAACTTAGAGCTGAACGATTGATATTTCTCAATACTTCAAAAGAAAACTATTCGGCAATTGTTGATGTATTTGAAAACAAGGGAAATATTAAATTATCAAAGGAAGCTCAATTGGCAAGTATCAACGCGCTGGCTAACGATAAAAAAACAGCGCTGGCCATCAGAACATGTAACGACCTGATAAAGGAGCATCCTGATTTTGAAGGTGCTTTGGACTGGAAGGCCAAATATTATTACCACAAAGCTGAAGATCGCTACAATTATGAAATGGCAAAATACAACAAGAACAAGAATGCCACTACGTATGCTTACCTGCGACGTGATCTAAAAAAGATTTCGGCTGATTATCGAATTGCCCGCGATACATTTATCAAACTTCGTAAAATCGATGCTTCCAATAAATCATACATCAGGTACCTTAAAAATACCTACCTGCGCCTGGAGCAAAAAGATGAAGCGGCTAAGATGGATAAGCTTTTGAAATAGAATATTAAGGATTTTAGGGATTCACATCCGCTAAGCGCTTTCCATGCGCTAAGCGGATTTTTTAATAAAAAAATCATACATCGGTACCTTAAAACTCCCACCTGCGCTTGGAACAAAGAATGAAGTTGCTAAGATAGATGCACTACGGATCGGATCTTTATTTCGTCTTGTAAATAAAGATCCGATCCGTAGTACAATTCTAATTATCCACACTCCTATTCCTCCACCAATTTAAAGTTAACCTGCTTTAATTGCTTTTTAATGCGTTTGCCGGCCCTGAATTGAACCCGCATATCCTTAATTGATCGCCAGGTCACCTCATCTTCACTCTCTGTTGATTCACTGGTAAAGTGTAAACTGATGGTTCCTAAATCTCCCAGTTCAACCGATTTGTTATCAAGTAAATAATCAGGTATTGTATCAGTTAGTGCAATCAGTACACTTTTTACATCTACGCTTGATAAGGTGCAATATGATGCAATACGCTCTGCTAGCTTATCCAGCTTAACACGCTGACGTTGGCAGGCTCGGGCGTAATAAATCTCCTTCTCATTACCATTCTGATCCTTGATAATTTGTTTAACCTTCTTGTAATTAATGCTCATACGTCAGTACCTCCATGATTTTGTGTCAGTACTTGTATGAAAAAAGGTACTGACAGTTTGTTCTTTTAACTCGGGGTAGATATTTTTTAATCCCCAGTAAAAGATATCTCTATCCCCGGTTAAAATCAAGAAACGTAAAAAGAAAAATTCATATTCTTCAGGTGAATAATTCATGTGGATGCTGTGGAAAAAGCATGTTAACACTGAAGTAATATTACTCCTTCTCTCCCCTGTAAGGACTATGGTAGCATGGCAAGGCACTAATACCATTTTTGCTGGTTTGTTTCTTTTCTCTTGGTTCGCCGCATCCCGGTACAATACTCAGCCCAAAACGGAGATTCAGATTACGCTGATTCTCAACCTTTAGAAAACCAAAGAGGTTGTCGGCTGCCGCGTGCAGGTGAAAAGCTCCCATCTTCACTCCTAAGCCGGCACCAATATTAAAGTAATCGCCATTAATCGCGGTATAGGATAAGGAGGCATTTAAAACCTTATAATCATAGGTGTTGGCTGATAATGTAAAAGCCGGCATTAATTTATTTCGCAGAATCCGGCTATAGAATATTGCACCTGCATTAAGATGATTATTTAAGTTGTGGGTGGCTCCCAGGTACATTTCAGGGGTAAGGCGTGTAGTAAAACTGTTGGCATCAGGAACAGGATAAAACTGTCGCTTTAGACTATCGAGTAACTCTTGTTTGTAATCACCTCCATTCAGGTCGTCTTCAAAATCAACTCCGCGAAGGGCAAAAGTTCCATCTGACGAGAAAGTATTGAGATTTGTTTTCCATCCTATCATACCCAAGTTGAGTATGCTACCTGAGAAGGTTGTTTTCTCATCAAAGCGATATATAAATCCAAGATCGAAAGCTACTCCCAGGTTTTTCCTGTTCATCATATAATCCATCCAATCAACATCATCCTGCAATTCGATATTGTCAACATATCCTTCTTCGTCTGTTTCAATCTGTATAGGAAATGAAGTATGAACATCAGTCGTTAAATCCGCCAATAAACCAAAATTATTCGGGTTGGTTCGTAAGCTTCCATTGGTTTTAGGAGTGTAAGCACTTCCTTTTCCAAATAACATTTTGGCATGTACCCCTAATGTTAACCGTTCTGACACATCACGAGCCAGTCCCAGGCTATACTCCCTGTAATGATACCCATTGAACCTTATTCCGTTCAATGAAGCTGTTCGTCCCACAAATGGTGTGTTACCATACCACGCCAACTCGGCAGCTTCTTTCGGGACTGTATTAAAAGTTGTTACTTTCTCACTTACCGATAGTGTAATCCAGTTATCTTTCAACCAAAAGCCACCATACAAAGGCGTGTAATGAACGGTAGACGCAACAATCTCAGTATTGTTTAACCCTCCTATCACCTCATCAAAATTAAAATAAGTTGAATCTGTACCAGAATCATATTGTAAGGCTTCATTTAAAGAGAAAGCACTGTTATTATAATTGGCATGAACTGATGCCAAAGCCGGAAAGCCAACGATCCATTTGCATTTATAACTTACTGCCGGATTGACAAAATTAGCTTGCGGCACATCATGCATCAGGAACAAGGTGAGGTTTTGTTGCGCTGTGGAAGTTTCCAGGCTAATCTGCAAAGCAATTATAATTAGTAGATATATCTTCCTCATTTATCGTTAATGCTTATATCGATTTGAGCCTGAACTCCAACGGCTGTAAACATATCATACGTATCAAAATTGTCGAAAATTTCTGAAGTAATGACTAAATCATTAACACTTCCTCTAATAACAAAATCTCGTGATTGCATCAATAAGTCAATCTGCTCATCTGTCAGGGGAATTTGAACAGGATATGGATTTGAGTGCATTTCTCTTGTTACTGTTCCTGAACCGTCTATCTCTGCTGGTTCAACTTTTATTGGTGTTTCTGTCAGATAAATATTGGTTCCATTATCATCTACAAAAAACATTTCAATATCCAGTTCAGCCGGGTAGCGATTAGTTATATCAAACTGTAAAAGCATTGAGATAATATACTCTCTTTCAACAAATGATGCTTCAACATCAAAAGTTACGGTATCTTGCTCAACCCAGCTTATCGGCTCCGACTCAATAGGATCTGGCAAATCAACTGGCAAATCAACCGGGCTGTCATAATTCAGGGTCATGTAACCCAATGGCAATGAAACATTTGGTTTGTATCGCACTTCATCGGAGATTTTATCTGTCTCCAAACCAGTACAAGCCACAAACATTATACTTGCAAGGACAATTATGAAAATACGCTGAACCATATTGTTTGTTTATGAATTAGGCTTTCGTTTGTTAAATATAACTTGCTAATGGTTGTCTTTATTGTTTAATGCTATACAAGTTAAGCAAAATATCAGGTATTATCTGAACTTCGCCCTCAAATAGATGTTCTGCTTGTATGACGTTTGTTCGACTAAGTTTAATACTATTAACCATGTTTGCATGCTTTGCCTGCACGCACTCGCAAAACAAAACATCGATGCATACCAACTCCCTCATTAACGAAACCAGTCCATATTTGTTACAGCATGCACACAATCCTGTTAATTGGTACCCATGGGGTGATGAAGCTTTACAAAAAGCAACGAAAGAAAACAAGCTGTTACTCATTAGCATTGGTTACTCAGCTTGTCATTGGTGCCATGTAATGGAACACGAATCTTTTGAAGACGAAGAGGTCGCCAGGTTGATGAATGAGCATTTTATCTGTGTAAAAGTGGATCGGGAAGAGCGTCCTGATGTGGATAAAATATATATCGAAGCTGTTCAGATGCTGACCGGCCAAGGTGGCTGGCCACTGAATTGTTTCGCCTTACCTGACGGGAGACCTGTTTGGGGAGGTACGTATTTTCCCAAGGAACAATGGATGCAGGTTTTACAGCAATTGGCCGAATTAAATAAAACCGGAAAGGAAAAGCTTTTGTCACAGGCTGAGGCTTTAACACAGGGCATTCAACAATTAGATATGCCCTTGGCAGATGGCACGAAAGCGCCAGATATTTATCAGGCTTTACTCAACAGTCCGAAACAATTAGACACTAAGTTGGGCGGATTTGGTAAGGCTCCAAAATTCCCCATGCCGGTTGCACTTAACCTGATTCACCAGGTAGGATATTTAAAGAATGATGAACATTTACTTTCCTTCGTATATCTCACTTTGGATCGCATGGCATCTGGTGGTATATATGATCAGGCGGGAGGCGGTTTTGCACGCTATTCGGTTGATGAGCGATGGTTTGCTCCACACTTTGAGAAAATGTTATATGACAATGCCCAACTCATTTCATTATATAGCAATGCTTATAAAACCAGTGGGAATAAGATGTATCAACGCATTGTTGATGAAACCATTGAGTTTGTTAAACGTGAACTAAGTTCACCTGACGGGATATTCTACTCAGCGCTGGATGCTGACAGCGAAGGCGAAGAAGGACTGTTTTACGTATGGAGCACACAGGAATTAAAAGAAATATTGGGTGATGATGAGCATTTCTTCCAATACTTCAACATTAAAGAAAAAGGTAACTGGGAGTTGGATAAAAATATATTACACGGCGGCATAACCCGAGAAGCGTATGCGCATCTGAATAATTTAAACCCGGAATCGTTTAATCAACAAATTGAAGATGCCTTACGCAAGTTGCATTCATATAGAAGTAAGCGCATTCGTCCCGGACTGGACGACAAAGCTTTAACATCATGGAATGCTTTGATGATAAAAGGGCTGTGTGATGCTTACCAGGCTTTTGGAGACAAAGCATACCTGCAATCAGCGGAAACGGCTATGCAGTATTTACTTGGGCAGGTCAAACAAACTGATAGTAGTTTGTACAGGACTACCAAGAAGGGCATCAGCAAAATTGATGCATTTCTCGATGATTATGCTTTTATGATCGATGCTTTAACCTCTTTATATGAAGTGACTTTTGATGAAGCCTATCTTAAGGAAGCCAAAGAACTGACTTCCTATACTATTAAAGAGTTTTACAATTCAACGGCTCAGGTGTTCTATTACACTCGAAAAAGCGGCGAACAGCTGGTTGCTCGTAAGACTGATGTGCAGGATAACGTGATTCCTTCGTCGGTTGGCGCAATGGCTAATAACCTGATTCGTTTACATCAGCTTTATCACATTCCTGAATATGAAAACATTGCCAATACCTTGATTTCAAAAATGTATAAAATAGCCGGGGAGCACCCAAGCTATTATGCCCAATGGGCTTTATTAACCTATTTGCAAACAGATCGGAAAGAACTGGTTGTGGCAGGCATGCAGGCAGAAAATTATCGAAAGGAGTTGCAACAACAGTTGCGTCCCGGTGTAATTTACGCAGGTTCCATTAAAGGAGGTTCAAGCCTTGAAATATTGCAGAATCGATTTATTGAAGGAAAAACTCTGATCTATCAGTGCAGGAATAAAACGTGTGAGTTACCGGTGGAAAGCCCCAATTTATTGAATTAAGGATAAGGATCGAATCTTTATTGACTATAGGTTATAAAGATTCGATCCTTATAGAGCTTATTAAGTAAAACTTAGATTAATCAATCGGAGTAGCACTCCCACTTCCAGTAGTAATCTTTTTCATATCAAGCGAGCCATTTTCGTTAAAGCTCACTTCCCAGCCATTTTGACGGTACTGCTCAATGATCTGATTCTTTTGCTCTTCAGTCATGTCTTTGAAATCAACTTTTTCTTTCTTAACTACAATTTCATCGGAAGTTGTTTCATCATCATTTAGTTGGAAGTTAATTGGTACAGTATAACTCACATTAACCTTTTTACCCCTTTGCATGCCTGGCTCCCACTGCGGCATCTCAGATACTACACGCAAGGCTTCATCATCCAAGACAGTAAATCCACTACCCCTGGCTATTTTAGCATCTCGTACATAACCATCATCAGCAACGACAAAACTTACGTAAACACGTCCACTGGCACCAGCTTCCTGAGCCTCTTTCGGGTATTTCACCGAGGAGGCTATATACATTCGAAGTGAATCCTCGCCACCGGGATATTCTGGCATATCCTCAACAACAAAGAAAACCGGGCCAGATGCTTTTAACTGGGCATTCGTGTTTTCAATCGCTTCTTTAATTTCTCTCTCTTCTTCAGACATAATCGGATCCTCGTCGCGTAACTCACAGGCAAACAGAATTGCTACCATTGAAATGGTAACAATGGCAAACACTGACTTTAGACTAAATAACTTTTGAATATTATCTTTCTTCATCATGGTAAATCGTTTTTTAGTAAGTGACTGGTTGAAGTTATTAACCGGCAACAGGCGGGCACCCGTAGCCTGAAACAACAACAACTCTTTGTAACTTTTAGCTGAATATCCTTTTTCGAGCACTTGCTTATCAGCCTGAAACTCGTGCAGTTCTTTAAGCATAGAGCGTAAGAACCAAGCAAAAGGATTGAACCATTGAACAATCAGCAGAATTTCGAGCAAAAGCACATCCCAACTATGCTTTAGCCGAACATGTGTGAGTTCGTGAATCATAATCTGCTCCAGCTCCTTCTCGGAGTAGCGCGACCGATTAACAAACACCACATTAAAGAATGAAAATGGGTTGAACTGACCGGGCAGGTCAGCCACTTTATACCCATTATAACTAACCAATTTTACTTTACCAGCCAGTCCGCCCAATCGGATAAAACCAGCAAGCAATCGAACTAACAAACCTGCACAACCTATTATATACAACCATTTAAAAGCAGACGATTGTGCCACAACAGGTACAATAACAGCTTTTGTGTTTTGGGCATAAACAGTAATGGTTTCTATCAGGTTACCCACATAAATATCACCCTCAGGTGTAACTGTCCGGTAAACCGAAAAAGTCAGTAAAGGTGTTACCGTTGCTACCAGTAATGATATCAGCAGGTAAAAGCGATTGAACTTAAATGTTGGTTCAAAGTGCAATACCAACCGGTAAAAAGCAGTTAATAAGCCTAATATTAAAGCCGATTCAAATAAATAGTTGACGATTAGATCCATACGATAGTAATTTAGGTTAATAGTAAAATAGTAGGTGTTACATTACTATTTTATTATATAACTATTCCTTCTCTTCCTTATTTAAATCTTTCTTTACATCATTCATTAATTCCTCTAAATCCTTGACATCCATCTTATCCTCTTTGGCAAAGAAAGAAACCATGTTTTTAAAAGAGTCCTGAAAATAATTCGACATAAAGCGCTTCATAAAGGCTTTTTTATAAGTTTCCTTTGAAACAACAGGGAAATACACATATCCTTTGCCGAGTTTTTCATGATCGACAAATCCTTTGTTCTCGAGAATACGCACAATGGTTGATACAGTATTATATGCCGGTTTGGGTTCCGGCATGAGTTCAATGATGCTTTTTACATTGGTTTTGCCCAGTTCCCAAAGTTTTTGCATCACTTGTTCTTCTGCTTTGGTCAATTCTTTCATTCTATTCAACTAAATTGTTAGTTCAAATATACAATTAATATTTAAGTCACAAAACTTTACCACTAATTTTTTAGTTGAGTAATTAATTAAGCTACTTCCTCTTGCATAATCTTTTCCACTAAATCCTGAATAATGTCGTGCTTTTTTAACTCCTGGTCAGCATCGTCCTCATCGTAGGCCTTTATTGCAATAGCATCAATAAAATCCATACCCAGAGCTTTAAACACACGTTTGAATTGCTCTATTGTTATATCACAATCTCCTTCACCGGAACCGGCTGGTAGAAGTAATGCCGCTCTTTTGCCATGAAGCTTCTTATTGACAAAATAAGGACGAAAACGATCGATCAGTAATTTTGTCTGCGCAGAAGGACCAAACCAATAAATAGGTGTACCGAAAATGATGACATCTGCCCACTCCATGTTCTCATATAAAATGGTCATACCATCCTTTTGCGTACATTCCATAGGCTCAGTTTTGCACATGCGACAATCAAAGCATGGCTTTATTTTATGTTGGTATAGATAATAACTCCGGCAATCGGCACCTTTCTCTTTCAAACCTTTTGATAAAGCGTCGGCCATGGTGGCTGTATTGCCATTTACTCTCGGACTCCCAATAAATATAGATACGTGCATAGGGTTTAATTTTAATTGTAAAAAACAAGATACTAATGTTTTAGCACTTTTTCTAACAGTAATTGATTAAAACGCTGTAACAAATGATTAAAGCTGGTCGTCCTACTTTTGATTATAAAATTTAATACTTAGCTATGAAGAAAGAACTACAAATAATAACGCTCTGTGCACTTGCAATCCTGATGAGTGTATCGACCTACGGACAAGATGAAAAAAGAAAAAACATTGTTATCGTTGAAGAAACCAATGGTAAAAGCATTGTAAAGGCACCCGGTGTAAAAATCGAGGTGGATGATTTTAATGACACCATAACTAAAATAACAGTGGGTACCCGCCGGTTTGAAATTATAGATGACTATAATCGGGCACGCATCCGTATGGTACGTGTTCCACGCGAGAAGTTTAAAGGACACTGGGCCGGATGTGATATTGGTTTTAATGGCTATATGACATCAGACTTCTCAACTGACCTGCCTGCTGATGCTTTGTTTATGGACTTAAATGCATCCAAATCGGTAACCTTTAGTATCAACTTTTTGCAATACAATATAGGTTTGCAGCGTCACAAAAATAATTTTGGTATGGTGTTGGGTGCCGGCTGGACCTTTTATAATTATCGCACCGATCTACCCTATCACTTTCGCAGGGATGAAGAAACCGGTAAAACAATAGGTGTCGAAACTGATCGAAACGTTGAGAAAAATAAAATAACCACTTCCTTTATTAATATACCTTTGCTATTTGAATGGCAGGTTCCTGCATCGGAACCGTTCCATCGTTTTTATATTTCGGCCGGACCTTATTGCGGGTTTAAGATCGGAGGTCATACCAAAATGGTTTATAAAGAGGATGGCAATCGGAACAAGGACAAAGGAAAAGATGATATTAACTTAACAGCTTTCCAATATGGAGCAATGGTACGCATTGGTTATCGTTTCATTAATTTATATGCCACTTATAACTTCTCAACGTTCTATACCGAAAACCGTGGGCCTGAGTTATATCCATTTACCATAGGATTGTCACTTATTCAATTTTAAAAAATCACCACCATGTTAAAGCAATTTGCTGTAATACTATTTGCTTCCTTCGTCAGCCTGATTTCTGTGGCTCAAACCATAGAGCCTGAGATTGCCTCATTGTATGAACGTCATTGGGAAATTGAACCGGGTGTTTACCGGGTGATGAAAGACGGGCGAGTTGGCATTATCAAAGCGGACGGTCAGATCATTGTTCCTTGCGAATATAATCAGGTCTGGAATCTGGATGATGAAGGCTATTTTCGCGTGCTTAAATCGGGGAAAGCGGGTGTATTCCACATCAGCGGGCAAATAGTTATTCCGGCAGAATATGACCAGATATGGCCCTTTAACGATGGGCTGGCGAAGGTTCTGAAACATGGTAAACTGGGCTATTTTAACCAGCAAGGTGAACAGGTGGTGCCATGCGATTATCAACAAATATGGGCTTTTGATAATGGAAGGGCACGAGTACTCAAAAATGGTAAAATCGGATATATTGATCGTTCAGGCCATGAGGTAATCCCTTGCGAATACCAACAGATATGGTCTTACGAAAACGGGAAAGCGCGTATTTTAAAAGATGGTAAAATAGGTTATATCGATGAGGCAGGTAATGAGATCATTCCTCCGATGTATACCCATATCTGGACTTTTGAAGATGGAAAAGCAAAAGCTTTGCTCGACGGACAAATGGTTTGGATTGATGAAACGGGAACTCCATTGGATTTACCTGTACCTGAAAACAACTTTAATCAACCTTCTTCGACCAAAGTGATAACAAAAGGAAAAAAAGAAAAAGAAGTACTTATTGAAGATGAAAAAGGCAATAAAACACATATTAAAATTTTGGGAGGTGATATTGTCATTAATGAAAAAGGTAACGATACCTATATTGAGATTGGGGGCAGAGAACGGGATCAATACCGTTACCGCAAACGTCGCTTCAAAGGTCATTACACAGGTATAGAATTTGGTTTTAATAATTATGTGACCTATGATGGAAGCACCAGCCTGCCACCTGATGATTCTTTTATGGAATTAAATACTGGTAAATCGAACTCCTGGGCAATCAATGCCCTACAGTGGAGTATCGGTCTCGACAGAAGAGGAAACATTGGCTTGGTTACTGGCTTAGGTATCGAATGGAACAATTATCACTTTACTAATCCTATAATCTTAACCAAGGATGAAAATGGTAATATATCCTATGAAGATGCCACTCGTCCGCTGGATAAAAATAAATTGGTGACAACGCACCTGAATGTTCCGCTATTGATGGAGTTTCAGATACCGACCCACCGACACCGTAATTCATTTTATTTCTCAGCCGGCGCCATCGGTGGTATGCGTATCAATTCTTATAACCGCATTATTTACGATGATAATGAAGATCCTCATAAGCAAAAGAAGAAAGGAAGCTACAACGTTCAGAAATTCAGATACGGGGCAATGGTCAGAATGGGTTATCGAGCCATTAATTTATATGGTACCTATTATTTCTCAACATTATTTGAAGAGAACAAAGGACCTGAATTATACCCAGTTTCGGTGGGGTTAAGTATATATCTCGATCTGTAAAATTGAAGTTAACTATATAAAGGCTGTTCAATGGTATTTGGACAGTCTTTTTGTATCATATAGTGCTTTTTTTACAGCCCGCAGATAGCGCAGATTTACGCTGAAATCAGCTTCTCCAATTTGAGTGAATGGAATCTGCAAGAAAAAGAAAGAACTGCGAACCTTAATCGTAGTGATTATTGATTGCGATTTTGAAAAAGTTCCATAAAGTTCTTCTTGTAAACACGACCAATCGATAAAGCTGCACCATCAACGTACACAATATTGGTTTTAACCTTCTGAATATGCTCAGCATTAACAATACATGAGCGATGAATCTGGCAAAAGTCTTTTTGAGGCACCTTTTCCAACCAGTATTTTAATGAATACAAAACCATATAGCGTTGCATTTTGGTGTGTACCTGTGTGTAATCACCATCAGCCTTAATATACGTGATATCCTTAAAGTCAAGTTTTACATGATCATGCCCGACTTTTATCAAAATGGCTTTATCATGCTCAGCAAGGTGCTTTTCATTGGTATGATTAATGTCTAATTTCTTTTTGACCTTATAAACGGCTTTTACAAAACGTTCAAAAGAAAAAGGCTTTAGCAGGTAGTCTGTCACTTCAAATTCATAACTCTCAATTGCATATTCGGAGAACGCAGTTGTTAATACGATTTGTGGTCTTGGCGATACAAGAGACAAAAAGTCCATGCCTGAAAGTTTTGGTAAATGAATATCCAAAAAAATTAAATCTACCGGATTCAGCTTCAGAAAATCAAGGGCACTCAAGGCATCTCTAAACACACCTGCCAGTTCAATATCACTTGTATCCGACAAATACTTTTTTAATATCCGTTGAGCCGGTTCCTGGTCTTCTATTATGATACAACGAATCATCTACAATTCAATTTCAAGAAATATCCGATACCAATTATTATCCTGCCTGATATTAAGCCGATGTGAGTCGGGATAAACCAGGCGTAACTTGTTTTTAACATTTTCAAGGCCAATTCCTTTTGGAATTTTCTGCGTATTGGCCTGTTCACTAAATGTGTTTTCACACACAAATTTAAGGGTATTATCCTCTACCCTTACGGACACGTTAATCTTAATGGCATTTGTTTGACTGGACTGTGAATGCTTAAATGCGTTTTCCACAAAAACAATTAATATGAGCGGTGCAATCTGCAAGTTATGACTACACCCTTCTGCATTAAACTTTATATCTGCATCGCTGCCCAATTGCATGCGGTACAAGCTGATGAATTTATCCAGATTTTCGACTTCACTGCTTAAAGCAACACTCGCTTGCCTGCAATCATAAAGCATATAGCGTAATATGGAAGATAACTGCAAAATAATATGTGGTGTATAAGGTGAATTCTCTAAGGCATAGGCATATAGATTATTCAGGTTATTAAACAGGAAGTGAGGGTTAATCTGAGAATTTAAAAAGAGTAGTTCATTCTCAGCAGCAACCCGGCTTAGTTTTTCAATTTTATTCTCTTTATCCAAAGCATCCAGCGCAAACTTAAAGCCTGTAAATATCAGTATTGGTGGCAGCATGGAAACAAAAGCTGAAAACAGGTAAAACTCCTTACTCACATCATTATCCCAGAATAATTTTTCCAGAACCAGTTCTTCCATCAAACCAACCACTAAAAGGGTAACAATAATACCAGCTCCGAACTTTAGTATCTTCCTTTTATATAGAAAACGTGGAATTAAGATGTAGCTGATAAAAATTGATGCTACACAGTAAAGCAAAATAAAAAAGATCTTTTCCCATTCAACATGCGAACGATGACGTTCAAAAGCTTCAAATAAAGACAATAATAAGAAGAGAATGACCCAATAAATTATTTCCTTTTTGAGCCTGCTTAAGTTCCACATGGATATTGTTGTTTACACAAATCGACTAAAAATAATTCACAAGTTAAATATAAATCGATGAACGGCTGATATAAGTCGATGAATAACCATCTTTCACTTAATCGGTAGTTGAACCTGTTACTTCAGTTGCCTGCCGAATAAATTTCTCTTTTCGAAATCAATCCTATTTTTTCGCATAATAACCAGAAAATATAGTTAAATACATGAAAAATTGCTTGTTTATATTGGTAATACTAGGTATCACCGCCTATTGGCCAATAGAAGTTTTTTCACAAAACAGCCCAATATTTATCAGTGGTAAAATTGTAGAATCTGATAACCATAAACCTGTTGAGTTCGCAACCATCAGGTTATACAATACTAATGACGAATTAATTACCGGATCCATAACTGATCAGGAAGGTCACTTTGAAATTGAAAGTCCTGACAGAAAGATTTACCTGAAAATTAACTTTGTGGGATTTGACCCACTGATTATCAAGGATTACAAGATTCAGAACAACCGCATTCATTTTGATGAAATTGCCTTAACAATGGATAGCAAAAGTCTAAATGAGGTAACCGTCACAGGGGAGAAGTCAACCGTTGAGTTTAAAACCGATAAACGTGTATTTAATGTCGGTCAGGACATAACAAGTGCTGGCGGATCGGCCCTGGATGTACTTAACAATGTACCATCAGTTGATGTCAATATTGAAGGCACAGTCAGTCTTCGTGGCAATTCGAATGTGCTGATCTTAATCAATGGCAAGCCTTCGGTAATTACTGAAGGAAACTCTCTGGGCACCATCACTGCTGAAATGATTGAAAAGGTTGAGGTGATTACCAATCCGTCTGCTAAGTACGATGCAGAAGGGACCTCAGGTATTTTAAATCTGATATTAAGAAAAGAAGATCGTAAAGGTACCAACGGAGCCATTACCATCAATACCGGCTATCCCCATAATCACAGTCTGGGTCTTAGTTTAAACCGGAGAACAGAGCATTTTAACTTGTTCAGCCAGATTGGTGCTGGTTATCGTCGTTTTGAATCGACTTATTCGGCATACACCATTAATAAAACAGTTGATGATCCGCCCACTTTCCATACCGATGGCAACGGCGAAAAGAATGAACAATTCTATAATGTGATATTGGGAACCGATTATCAGATCAACCCTCTAAACATGATGACACTATCGGGGCATTACGGTTATGAAATTGAAGATGAAAATGCCTTACTGGAATATAAAAACATTAATTCTCAAAACACTATTTTATCGCAAACTGAACGACAGGAGCTAACAGAATCGACTAATCCTAAAATGGAGTTCCAATTCAATTACGAGAAAAAGTTCAAGAGGCATAAAGACCAAAAGTTTATGGTGAATGCCACCGGCTCCTATTTCGGGAAAGATAAAGCTTCAAATTTTGATAATACAATTGTTATTGGTGATGATGAAAATTCAAAACAATTAAATACAACAGATTTTTCTCAAAGGGAATATAACTTTATGGCTGATTATGCACACCCGTTTTCGGAAAACTCAACATTGGAAATGGGAGCAAAATACCTTATTGAACAATTGGTTAATGACTATGCAATATTTAACTGGCAAAGCAACGAATGGATCAACGATATCAACTACACTAATAAGTTTGAATACTCCCAAAACACTTTGGCCTTTTATTCAACTTTCGATCAAAAATTTGGCTCGTTTGGTGTTAAAGCAGGTTTAAGGATGGAACAAACAGATGTATCAACACTGCAACATGCTTCCAATGCAAAAAAAGATAACAGATACACTGATCTGTTTCCAACCTTTCATTCCACCTATCAATTCAACAAAGGACTATCAATCCAGGCTGGTTTCTCCCGAAGAATAAGTCGCCCCAGCATGTGGGATGTTAACCCGTTTTTCACTATTAGAGATGCTTATTATATTTATACGGGTAATCCAGATTTAAAACCAGAATATACCAATGCGTTTGAGCTAACCAGTGTAAAAATCTGGCAAAGCGCCTCTTTAAGTACTTCGTTATTCCACTCCCGCACTACTGATGTTATTACCAATGTTATAAAACTGGTGGATGACAGAACGATTAGTACAAAAGATAATGTTGGCAACAATTATAGTACCGGTCTGGAGTTAAACAGCAAACTGTCACCAGCCAAATGGCTTTCTTTTATGGTTGATGCCAATTACAACTACTACAGTCGGGAAGGTGATTATGAGGAAACAAGTTTTGACTTTAGCAACAATACCTATTCAGGCCGTTTAACAACCAAGTTAAAGCTACCTTCTGATTATGATGTAGAAATGCGATTGCGTCATAACTCTGATTATGAAGATGTGCAGAATTACTACGAAGCAAGGACTACTATCGATCTGGGTATTCGAAAGAAGATAATAAAAGGCAGGGGGATTATACATCTGAATGTAAGCGATCTTTTGAGGTCTAACATTCGTACTTCTATTTCTGATCAACCAGATTTTTATCGTTACGACAAACGACAACGTGACGGACGACGGGTAATTCTGGGCTTCAGTTATGGTTTTGGCGAAGGCGAAGCCATGGAGTTTTCAGGTCAGAAGATGTTTTAAGGTTAGATTAAGGCCATATATTCTGAAATGTGGCCTTTAAATTACGGTCATTTATTAGCTAAGATTCGCAAGCTTTTTCTGTTTCCCGCTGATTGCGCAGATTCCCAAAGATATTTATTCTCCTCTTTCAGCGAAAATCAGCGTTATCTGCGGGCTATGAAATTTTGCTTGCGGAATTAAGGTATTAGTAGATTTCAAATTCGCGCATTATAAAATCACAAAGGGCATCCTGATTGGACGCCCTTAGGAACTCAAATACCAATCTAAAAGAAAACTCTGGTAATTCCGTTGTGATACTCGTCGCCCGACTAAATTGATTTAATGACCATTAGTCGGACGATGAGCGATATGTTAATTCAAAATCTTTCTACCAGGAATACTATTTCACATACTCAGCCTGTAAAAGAAAATCGATGCTCTTTTTCACGCTCTCAAGTGGTGTAAAGTTATATCGTTCCACCTCTATAATATAATGCTCCATTCCAGCCTGTTTGGCAGCATTAAATGAAGATGCAAAATCCATTATTCCGCTTTGTCCTAACTCTTTTTCGTCTTTAATATGCCAAAGCACAAAACGCCCCGGATAGTTATTGAAATAATCAGTAGCAACTTTTTCTCCCTTCATGATCCAGTATAGATCCAACTGAAAGAAAACCTTTTCAGGATCAGTATTTCCTAACATATAATCATAGCGAACCACTCCATCAACCTCTTCGAACTCCCGGTCATGATTGTGATAGCCAAAACGAATACCCTTTTCACGACACTTCTCACCAATAGCATTAAAGTAGTCGCAATAACGCTTTAAATCTTCCAGTGAACCATAGCCTTTAGCATCCATAAATGGTTGAACAAGGTATTGAACACCAGCCTTGGCATGCGCATCGATACACTCATCCCACCAAAGCATGGTGGCATCCCATTTATCGGCATCAGGTAAAGCTTTACCAGTGTGTGACGACACAAATGCTAAACCATTACCATTCAATAGTTTTTTGAAATCCAGCGGTTCCATGCCATAAAATTTGCCATTAGAATAACCCGCTGCTTCTATAAATGAGAAGCCCATTTCTCCCACTTTTTGAATGGTTGCAGGCACATCTTTTTTCATGTCATCGCGAAGCGACCATAATTGCAGGCCAATCTCCTTTTGGGATGAACTCGTAGAGCAAGCATTAAGAAGCACTATAGCAACGAGTAGTATTAACTGAAAGGATCGTATCATAATTCTTTGATCTTAATGTTACGGAACCATACATCATCGCCATGATCCTGAAGTCCAATATAACCTTCTGTTGCCACATCAGCCCATTCAGCATTTAAGCCTGGGAACTTACTTTTAGCCACCATTTCTTCCCATTCCGGAGTCCACAGATGATACTCAACAACTGTTTTCCCATTCTGGATATGCCAAACAGAACCTTTATAAACTTTAATTTCCACAGTGTTCCATTTTCCCGCAGGCTTTGAATTCTGTGGTTTTGCAGGAACTAAATCGTACAACGAACCAGCCTGACGATTACCATCTTTACCTGCATTAGCATCGGGGTGACGTTCGTTATCCAAAATCTGCATCTCAGGGGCAGTTTTCCAAATGTAATCAAACTGATCGCTTTCCTGACCTAAATAGAAAATACCTGAATTACCTCCTTCAGAGATTTTCCACTCCAACTTAAGGTGGAAATTAGAAAACTTCTTTCCTCCAAAAATGATATCTCCACGATTTTTTCCGCCAGCTTCTCCACGTCCGGATCCGGGACAATGAATGGTGCCATCTTCAGTTATTTCCCATCCATCAGGGAATGTTTCTTTTCCATAATTACGCCACTCACCTGGTGTTTTCCCATCGAATAGCAGTTGCCAACCTTCTTTCTTTTCTTTTTTAGTCAGCTTGTTATGTACACTTTTATCCTTTTTAGCTTTTTTACCAGCCATTTCCTTTCCAGTAAAAGCAGTTGTTCCCAAAGCGACAAAAACGCTCAGTATCAATAATATCTTTTTCATTCTTTATATTTTTAATTACATCATTTAAAATTGTCTATACCAGGTATTACCTCGGCATTGGTGGTAAGCTCCATCCATTGCGATAAGTGTGCTTAATCAGTTCAGCAGCAAATGCATTCGCATTGACTGGATCTGTCCAGTCTTTGTTAAAGGTTGGATGCCCATCGTGAATCTTGAAACCGTCACGAATCACCGTACGAATGGTTTCACCATCGTTGATGTTTGTAAAGCGCATGTTTTCTCCATCCCACTCTAACTCTTTGTTAAGCGATTGCAAACGAACAGCTAATACGCCCATTACTACCATTTCGTTGAATGGTCCGGCTTCACTAAATGGTGAAAGGGTTTCTACACGATTAGCGGCTGACTCCTTACAGGCACGCACCCAATCCATCTCATGGCTGGTTTTTATGCGAGGTTGAGATTTTGGAACATTTGGCTTTCGTCCTGATAATAACCAAGGATCTTTCCCATAGCAACCACAAACTAAGGTATCCTTTGATCCGTGGAATAACACACCACCACCGGCATTATTCATATTCTTACCAGCTGGCCATCCTTCGGGTTTCAATGGTTGTAATCCTCCATCATACCAGTGCACTTCAACCTCAGGCATTTTTACCTTACCTACTTTTTTACGCTCGGGATAAACCAGCTTCACTTTCTGTGCAGTTGGAGCTGCATCGGTCAGTAGAAGGGTTGAACTACCTTGTGCTTTTGTTGGATAGCCCAGATTTAACCCTTTAAATACAGGGTGCAACACATGACAAGCCATATCACCCAAAGCACCTGTACCAAAGTCCCACCAACCGCGGAAATTCCAAGGAGTATAAATCGCATTGTAAGGGCGCATTTTTGCCGGTCCTACAAATAAATCCCAATTTAATGTGTCAGGTGCTTTCATATCTCCTTCAGGGCGATTCAAGCCTTGCGGCCAAATCGGACGATCGGTAAATGCTTCCACTTTTCTGACTTCACCTATCTCTCCATTCTGAATCCATTCTGTGCTTAATGCCACTCCTTCGCCAGAAGCTCCCTGATTACCCATTTGAGTAGCCACTTTATATTTTGCTGCAAGCTTTGTCAATAAGCGTGATTCATAAACCGTATGTGTTAATGGTTTCTCAACATAAACATGCTTCCCTAATGTTATGGCATGGGCTGCGATGATGGCGTGCGTATGATCGGCTGTTGCAATCATAACTGCATCAATAGAATCTCCCATCTCATCAAACATCTTACGCCAATCCCAGTACTTTTTTGCTTTAGGGAAATGATCGAAACAATTCTTGGCGTACTTCCAGTCCACATCACATAGCGCTACAATATTTTCACTTTCCATGGCCTTCAGCACACCAAAACCACGACCTCCTATTCCTACTCCTGCAATGTTTAATTTGTCACTGGGCGCTTTGTGCCCTAATCCACCGATTACATTAGAAGGCAATATCGTTAGTCCTGCTGCAGCAAGTGCTGAATTAGTCAGGAAACGACGCCTGCTTAGTCCTTGACTTTTCTGATTTTCACTCATGATTTAATTAGAAGTTTATTTGAATATTTCAATGTTTTCTCACGATGATGAAGCTATTTACATAACTGCAATAATTCTTACCCATCGCTTATGAAAACAATATTAGATTCACATCCTTATCAAATCATTAATTGTGACTTTGGGGCTTGTTAAAAGGGAATTAATTTGGAATTAATTCTCTAAACAACCATTTGATAATATGACAATTAGTTGTTTTATTTCAAAACACAAACAACTGCTAAAGCAACCATTAGTTGAATGTACTTTTATTCAATTCTAACGAATCAACTCCTCGAAATCCAAGCTTAATTCTTCGTTGTAGATATACCTGTAATTCTCTGAAAAGCTTTTAAAAACAAAACGTGCCTGATTCATTTGATGCATTGCTACTAAAGCTTTTAATTTATATTGGAAGGCTTCCTGGTTTAAGTCATCAGCAAGTAAGATTCGATCTGCAATCCGGATAACGATTTCAGGATTGCGACTAACTTCAAAATCAGAGAGTAACCTTGTTAAAATATCTATAATTCGATTGGAGAAAATACCTTTCACATTATCAAAACAAGCGTCAGTACTATCCTGTAAAAAAGCACCCCGCTGTATAACACTCAAAAAAGCATTGAGTTGTTCACGATGACTAAATAAATCACTCTCCGATAATTCAAGTGCCTCGTAATAGTCGCAATAGATATTATCCGAAATTTCTACTTTCCAACGATCGTGTGCATTAGATATTTTAACGGAATCCATTGATTCCAATACAACTCTTAATTTACTCACTGTTACACCACGATTATTAATCGCTTTTTTCCGATCAAACAATGGCCAGATCGTATTCAGAAAGTCTTCGGATGTAACTCCTTGAGACTTTACTTTGCTTTGGATGATCAGATAAATAAAGATCTGTTTGATGCGTGGAGTAAACCTCTCTGTAATGTCTTCGCCATTTTTATCCAAAACCTGAAAGTCACCAAATAGTGAAATCATATTTTTTGTAGGCACTGATGTATTCATATCGATGACAGGCATTTCAGGCTTATCTGTTATTTGCCTGTTTATAATAACCCGTTTTCTCATTAATAAAATAACAATCACTACCACCAACACAATTAAGCCGATAAGCCAATGTTTATAACGCATGAACAATAACTTGAAGCTATTTTCCTCCTGGTAATATCTATCCTGATACAAATTCCATATTTCTTCATCGCCCAACGCTCTATTCCAAATAATTAGGTCGTCTATTTTCCCTTCAAATTCATTTTTTTCTTTCAACGACTTCCCTATAAAAATATGACCATCACTTACAAAAGGAGGATGATTCAATGAAGCACAATCAATCACTCCGTTAATATATATAGCTTGCTCCTGATTATATTTTGTGTAACGCCATACAACATGATACCAACGATTAACATCAAAAGCACTTACTCCCTGCAAATCATTTGAAAAGAAACCAAAATATGGTTTATCCTTTCGCACCTGCAGATGAAGTCCACCACGATAATGGTTCTTAGCTGTTCCTAGAATTGTAAAATCTCGCTTATCTGTAGCATTTATCCTGGCCAGATTAATCCAGGCACTTACTGTAAAATCATTGTTGGAAATACCCAAAACA
>NZ_CEXQWX010000100.1:0-23054 GCF_982718395.1 Carboxylicivirga sp. | reverse complement strand
CAAATGCTGATCCACCTGTATGTAAGATTACAGACTATCAGAAATTCCTTTACCAACAAAAGCGCAAGCAAAAAGAACTTAAGGCTAAGGCTGTTAAGGTGGTTGTGAAGGAAATCCGTTTTGGACCAAACACCGATGATCATGATTATAAGTTTAAGCTAAAACATGCCGAAAAATTCTTAGGTGAAGGAGCAAAAGTAAAAGCATTCGTATTCTTTAAAGGACGTTCGATCTTATTTAAAGATAAAGGTGAAATTTTACTATTACGTTTTGCTCAGGATCTTGAAGAAATTGGTAAAGTTGAACAGCTTCCTAAATTAGAAGGAAAGCGCATGACAATGTTCATTGCTCCTAAAGCTAGTGCTAAGAAAAAATAGCTTATTTTTTATAACTAAATATATAGGAATAATGCCAAAAATGAAGACAAATTCCAGTGCTAAAAAGCGTTTTACGATCACTGGAAGTGGAAAAATCAAGAGGAAGCATGCTTTCAAAAGTCACATTTTAACTAAGAAGACTACGAAGCAGAAGAGAAATTTGACCTATGCTGGCACTGTTCACAAAGCTGATGAATCAAACATCAAGTTATTATTGAACATGAAGTAATTCAAATTTCAAGAAGAAGGAAAAGATTTTTATTTAACCAGAGTGAATTAGCTAAAAAGATTCCCAAAGGGGGCGCTAACCATTCGAAAATGATTTTAAAATGCCAAGATCAGTAAATCATGTAGCGTCAAGAGAAAGACGCAGAAAGCTTTTAAAGCAAACCAAAGGTTACTTTGGACGTAGAAAAAACGTATGGACAGTTGCTAAAAACGCATACGAAAAAGGTCTTTCATACGCATACCGCGACAGAAAGAAGAAAAAGAGCACATTCCGTGCATTATGGATTCAGCGTATTAACGCTGCTGCTCGCCTTGAAGGTGTATCATACAGTAAATTAATGGGTATGCTACACGCTCAAAACATTGAAATTAACCGTAAAGTTCTTGCTGACCTTGCAATGAACCACCCGGAAGCTTTCAAAGCTATCGTAAAGAAAGCTAATAACGCTTAAGAATTTCTTTTAAGTTATGATACAAAGGAGACCGTTTGGTCTCCTTTTTTGTTACTCGCAGCTCACGACTCCGCTTAAATTGCTATATTGTCTGCCCATTTTTTTACGACTATGAAGGAACTCAACCTAACAACAAGCATTGAAGTATTTGATTCGATCGATGAACTCAATGAACAAGAGCAAGCATTAATAAATGCTGCTCATAAAGCCTGTAAAAATGCATATGCGCCCTATTCTGAGTTTAACGTTGGTGCAGCTATTCTGCTTGAAAATGGAGAAATAATAACAGGCAACAATCAGGAAAATGCAGCCTACCCATCAGGCTTGTGTGCCGAGCGAACAGCCATGTTTTATGCCAATGCTCAATTTCCAGAATCTCCGGTTGTATCCATTGCCATCATTGCCATGAATAAAAACGGGATACTTGAAAACCCGGTTGCACCTTGTGGTGCCTGCCGACAAGTATTATTAGAAACCGAATTAAGATTCAACAAACCATTTGATATCTTATTAGTAGGTCAATCGTCCATTAACAAAATAAAAAGCAGCAAAGATTTGCTGCCTCTATCATTTGTTGGTGATGGTTTATTAAAGTCCAAAGCTCGAAGTCCGAAGTCCAAAGACTAACAATGTTTACCCATTCACATTGCGAAACTCCTTCCAAAGATTTTCACTATCTGGTGTTGGTGCGGTAATCATGACTTGTTCTTTCTTAACCGGATGCATAAATTCTATCTTCCTTGCATGTAAAGAAATACTTCCATCTTTATTTGAACGCGGGAACCCGTATTTTAAATCACCTCGAATGGGACATCCTATCTTCGCAAGTTGACATCGTATTTGGTGATGTCGGCCGGTTTCTAAGTTCACCTCCAGCATATAATAATTCTTTAAACCAGAAACTAAACGGTAATTCAAAATAGCCTCTTTAGTACCATTTCGTGGTTTAGGGAAAGCATAGGACTTGTTTTTTTCTGAGTTTTTAAGAATATGATGAACCAATCGACCACTATCTTCAGTTGGTAATTCAGCCACTAATGCCCAGTATGTCTTTTTAACACTCTTCTCCTGAAACATCTTATTTAATCGACTCAGTGCCTTACTGGTTCGCGCGAATAATACAACCCCACTTACAGGCCGATCCAATCGGTGTACAACACCAAGAAAAACATCACCAGGTTTATCGTATTTCTTTTTTATATATGCTTTTACTTTATCACTTAACGTTTCATCACCTGTTTTATCTCCTTGTACAATATCAGATGATGATTTATTAACAGCAATAATGTGATTGTCTTCGTATATGATATCTAATTTCTTCATTTTCTTGGCTTATAGCTGAGCCGCCAGTCATTAGCGATTTACAGCTTTATTACTTTTCTATTCTGTAAAAGACCTGCCTTTTTTAAAGTCTACTGACTAACAACTACTAATTAATACTGCTCTCGTTCATTTGGGAAGTCTACGCTTTTCACATCTGTGATGTAATTACCCACAGCACCACTTATCTCAGCAAATAAGTTATGATAGCGGCGTAAGAATCGAGGTGAAAACTCCTGATTGATACCCAACATATCATGAAGGACCAACACTTGCCCATCTACCTGATTTCCGGCACCTATACCAATTATCGGAATTTTTACCTCTTTCGCAACTTGTCCCGCCAAAGCAGCAGGAATCTTTTCCAGCACAATTCCAAAACAACCTGTTTCCTCAAGCAAGTGTGCATCCTCAATTAACTTTTTAGCTTCCTCTTCTTGTTTAGCTCTTACGGTATATGTTCCAAACTTATGAATTGATTGAGGCGTCAAACCTAAATGTCCCATAACAGGTATGCCGGCCGATAAAATTCTCTGAACAGATTCCAATATCTCCTGTCCTCCCTCCAACTTAACAGCATCGGCAGCAGTCTCTTTCATAATTCGGATTGCGGACGTCAAAGCTTCCTTTGAGTTACCTTGATACGTACCAAATGGCATATCAACAACAACTAAAGAGCGTTGCACTGCTCTCACAACAGAGGCGCCATGATAAATCATTTGATCCAAAGTTATGGGCAAAGTTGTTTCCCAACCGGCCATAACATTAGATGCGGAGTCACCAACCAAAATAACATCAACACCTGCACTATCCACAATTTTTGCGAGCGAATAATCATATGCTGTTAACATGGCAATTTTCTCATCACGCATTTTCATCTCACTCAATACGTGAGTCGTCACTTTTTTTCGTCTTTCCTGAGCAACCGACATAATGTATCTAATTTTATCACTCCAGCGGAGCAATTATATTTTATAACGATTTAAGTAGTGATAGCTAATATTTTACACACCACAGCCTGCAAAGTTAATAATTTGTTATGAGCATCCCGACTTAATCTTTAACCATTAACTCAATAAATAATAATCATAAACCGTTTTAATAACCAATGCAAGTCTTGTTCACGTTTATTTTCTAATACAGGATCAATAATTGGATTTTAACCGCATATTTGATTACATTTCATCATCATTGACGGCATGAAGTTTCCGAAAAACTTTATTTATAAAAATCACAACAGTCAAAAATGATAGCTTCAACACAGTAATACAGAATGCAAAATCTTATATATAAACATGGTGTTTTATCAACTTGTTTTAACCAATTAATATCAACATTTGCCATCAATATAAATTAACTGCGCATGTCAACCACAAAATTAGATGCCTTGCAATACCATGAGAATGGTCGCCCTGGCAAAATTGAAGTTATTCCAACAAAACCGTATAGTTCACAACTCGATCTTTCACTGGCATACTCCCCGGGAGTTGCTGAACCTTGTAAAGAAATTGAACACAACCCTGATGACGCCTACCGCTACACCGCCAAAGGAAACCTTGTAGGTGTTATATCCAACGGTACAGCTGTACTTGGCCTGGGTGACATTGGCGCTACAGCAGGAAAGCCGGTAATGGAGGGTAAAGGTTTACTTTTTAAAGTATTTGCTGATGTTGATGTATTCGACATCGAAGTAGATGAAAAAAAGGTGGATGATATGGTGAAAGTAGTAAAAGCCATTGCTCCAACCTTTGGTGGGATTAACCTTGAAGACATTAAGGCTCCTGAATGCTTTGAGATCGAAACACGTCTTCAGAAAGAATTAGACATTCCTGTTTTTCACGACGACCAACATGGAACAGCTATTATTTCAGCAGCTGGATTACTTAATGCCATAGAAGTAGCAGGAAAAGAAATAGACCAAATAAAGGTTGTTGTTAACGGAGCCGGAGCATCAGCTATTATGTGCTCAAAATTATACGTAAGCTTGGGTGTGAAGCAGGAAAATGTTTGGATGCTCGACAGTAAGGGCCTGATGACGACTAAACGAACGGATTTAAATAAATACAAAATTGAGTTTGCTCAGAATAGTGACCTTACCACTCTAGAAGAGGTTATAAAGGGGGCCGATATGTTTTTAGGTCTTTCCAAAGGAAATATACTGTCTAAAGAGATGGTTCAAAGCATGGCTGAAACACCAATCGTATTTGCCTTGGCCAATCCTGTTCCGGAAATCAACTATGAAGATGCAGTTGCCGCCCGGCCCGATGTCATTGTTGCAACAGGTCGATCAGATTACCCAAACCAGGTTAATAACGTACTTGGTTTTCCATTTATCTTCAGAGGAGCACTGGATGTAAGAGCTAAGGCGATCAATGAGGAAATGAAGAAGGCTGCAGTTTATGCCTTAGCCGAATTAGCAAAAAAGGATGTTCCCGACCAGGTAAATGCTGCCTATAAAAGTCAAAATCTAAAATTCGGCAAGGATTATCTTATCCCTAAACCACTTGATCCACGTCTGATTACAGAAGTGGCACCAGCTGTTGCTAAAGCTGCTATGGAAACTGGCGTTGCCCGATTAGATATTGCCAATTGGGAACGTTATAAAATTGATTTGATGAAACGCATGGGTATCTACAATAAACTCGTACGTGATATCAGAACTAGAGCTAAATCTGATAAAAAACGAATCGTTTTCTCTGATGCAGATAACTTTAAAGTACTTAAGGCAATTGAAGTAGTACGTTCGCAAAACATTGCCGAGCCAATTCTATTAGGAAACAAGGGGAAGATTGAAGAAATAGCCAAAGAGCACGATCTGGATGTTCTGGATCTTCCAATTATTGACAACAAAGCGCAGGAACAGGAAGAATCACGTCAGAAATATGCTGAACTGCTTTATCAAAAGCGCCAGCGTAAAGGCCTCAATATGGAAGGTGCCCTTTATCAAATGCTGGACAGAAATTATTTTGGTATTATGATGGTTGAAACAGGTGATGCCGATGGATTTATCGGTGGTTTTTCAAACAAATACGCTGAAACTATACGACCTGCCCTGCAGATCTCAGGCACCAATAACACCCTGAATCATATTGCCGGTATGTACATTGTAATGACCAAAAAAGGGCCATACTTCTTCGCTGATACAACTGTTAACTATGAACCTTCCTATCGCACACTTGCTGACACTACTTTATTAACCGTTAATGAAGTACGTAAATTCAATATGGAGCCGGTTGTTGCAATGGTTTCATATTCCAACTTTGGTTCAACCCGTGATGGAAGCCCCAAACGAGTAAGAAGTGCAGTGAACTACCTTCATGAAAATTACCCTGATCTATTGGTTGATGGCGAAATGCAAGCCAACTACGCCTTTAATGCCGAATTAAGAGCTAAACGTTTCCCATTTTCGAAGCTGGGTAATAAAGAAGTTAACACAGTTATCTTCCCAAGCTTAAGTTCAGGAAATATTGCCTATAAGATGATGCATGAATTGGGACAAGTAGAAATTATCGGACCTATTTTGCTGGGAATTCGCAAACCAATACATGTATTGCAACAACAAAGTTCTGTGCGTGAAATAGTGGATATGGCAGCTATTACAGTGGTAGATGCACAAACAAAAGAAGATAAAATTATAGAATTATAATGTATTAACTCAACGGATGAATATTGCAAACTATTTAATATTCATCCGTTGAATATCATTTAATCCAATGCCTTAAAGCTGCTTTCAATTTCAGCAGAAACCCGCCCCATTACATCTTCGAAAGAATCGGTTCCATTCACGACCGCTACATCGTGAATCTCTTTATACTTTTCTATAACAGGTATTGTTTTATTGGTATGATCTTCCAAACGCTGAACAATCTTGGCTGTACTCGAATCATAAGGCATGGCCTGTGGTGTCTTACTTCTACTATCAAGCCTTCGAACCAGTTCCAGAGTCTCTACATCCAATTCTATTATTTTATTAATTATTGCATCATGCTTTTTTAGTATTCCATCAAGAATGTATGATTGCACAAGTGTTCTTGGATAACCTTTAAAAATGAATCCCTTTGCATTATTCGACTGCTGCATTTTTCGCTCAATCAGCTGAATAACAATCTCGTCAGACACTAATTGACCATTCTCATAATTTTCTTTTACCAACTTACCAAGCTCGGTGCCATTGGTGATCTCTTCATCAATCATATCACCAGTTGATACAAATTCCAGATTATACCTTTCAGCTATGGCTCTTCCTAATGAGCCCCGTCCGGAACCGGGTGAACCAAACAACACAATATTTAGTTGCTTTTTCTCCAACACCTTATTAACTGCTTTTCGTATTTCAGATGTTACCTTTTTAATTTTCTGAACTCCGTTAATGGCCTTATAATTGCCTTTTTCTTTATAGAAATCCAGAACAGGCTTCGTTTTCTCATCATATTCCCTCAAGCGATTACGTATCACCTCTTCATTATCATCCAATCTACCTGAAGTTTCTCCCCTTAATAATAAACGCTTCACCGACTCTTCTTCGGGTACCTCAATACTAATTAGCAGATCAAGTTTGGTATTCAGCTTAATCATTAAACCTTCTAAGATATAGGCTTGCACAAATGTTCGTGGAAATCCGTCGAACAAGAAACCATTAGCATCAGGATTGTTCTTAATTGTTTTCTCTATAATCTGAACAATAATTTCATCGGACACCAGGCCACCTCGGGCAATAATGCTTTTCGCCTCTAAACCCAGTTTAGTTTCTTCTGCCAGTTCTTTACGCAGAATATCTCCGGTGGAAATATAAAAGAGGTTATATTTCTTAATAAGAAATTCTGATTGAGTGCCTTTACCCGCACCCGGAGGTCCAAAAAGAGCAATGTTTAGCATAGCCGTGATTTTAGGATGTACGCGATTAAAATTGAGATAGTTGAATATATCAATTAAAAACGAAACACACAAATAAGCCGTATTGCCTATTTTTCAATATAACACTAGCCCAATTGATTGGTGATTTTATCGATTGAAACGATTATAAGGATTTCGCGGAAGCATCATCGGTCTAAATCCAGGTGATGGATTATAGAATGTAGGGTATTTACTCACACCAAAAGAAACTTCAGCACTGAAATTATCTGAAAATTTGTAGCCAACATATGTAGATGCGCCATAATTACTAAGCCCCTGTAATTGCGAATTGGAGCTTTCAGGCATGTTGGTATTTAAAAATACGGCAGCACCGGCATACCACTTATCATTAATAAAGTAAGTGCCTTGAGTATATAAGCCAAACTGAATCATATTTTCATCAAGTGTCAGCTTAGTAGCATCTACCTGACCCCAGGCAGGAATATTATAATAGCTGGTACGACTCATATATGGCATAATATCAACCTGAAACTTTTCTGCCGGAAGAATTGACCATTGGGGCGCAACATAGGTATTAAACCCATACATTCCTTCAAAATCAGCGAAGGCGCTTAATCCAACATTTACACTAAAATCAACTGCTTTGATTGAATCTACAGCCACCTCCATTTCCGGTTCAATTTCATCAAAAGAACGATTCAGCATTAGTTCCTCCTGTGCATTTGACACTAGACTAAGAAATATTAATCCGAATAGTAGAAAAAGCTGTCGCATAATCTTCGCATGTTAATTGCGATGTAAACTTACAAAAACCGCACCATAAAACTTGCCTTTGCATTCTTTAAGAAATAGCCAATAATTCTAAATCTATTTCTCAATTCAATATTTCACTGCTATTACTCACGCTACTCCTATTTTAATTCCATATAAGTTAGTTTTTTCGAACATAAACTCAACATTACCCCCTCTTTCTGTTTTAAAACATATCCACAAACAAAAGTAAGTGACATTCATCATCAAATAGCATTTTCAGTATTACCATCTTGCAAACGTCAAAAAATTAAGAAGCAACCATGAATATATCAGTTACTTTAAATCCTAATCCTTTGGTAAGGTATTTACAAAAGCCATCATCGGCATTTACCAAAGAGGATATCATTAAATATATGGAAGCCAACGAAATCAGAATGATTAACTTCAAATACGTCGCTGAAGACGGTCGTTTGAAAAGCCTGAATTTTGTTGTTTCCAACCGCGATCATTTAGATGCGATATTATCTGCCGGCGAACGTGTTGATGGCTCAAGTTTATTTTCATTTATGGAAGCTGGCAGCAGTGATTTATATGTAGTACCACGTTACCGTACGGCATTTCTGAATCCTTTTTCTGAGATTCCATCCATTGAAATATTGTGTTCCTTTTACGATCATAAAGGACAAGCTCTAGAGTCAGCTCCTGAAAACATTTTGCGTAAAGCCCACCAGCACTTTATGTCATCAACTGGTATGAACATGAAATTCCTGGGTGAACTGGAGTATTATGTCAACAGCGAACGCACAAGTAACTTCCCGGCATCAGATCAAAGAGGTTATCATGAATCAGAACCTTTTGCCAAGTTCGAAGCCATGCGAAAGGAAGCACTAAAATTGATTGCTCAATGTGGTGGTCAGATCAAATATGGACACGCTGAAGTAGGCACTTTTACAGCTGGTAATGAAGCTTACGAACAGCACGAAATAGAATTTCTTCCAACAGATCCTGAATTTGCAGCCGATCAAATGCTAATTGCCAAATGGGTATTACGTATGCTGGCCGAGAAATTAAATGTGGAAATCAGCTTCGCCCCGAAAATTACTGTTGGTAAAGCTGGTAGTGGCTTACATTTTCACATGTTGGTTGAAAAAGATGGTAAGAATATAATGCTTGGTGACAATGGGCTTAGCGATGTAGCGAAAAAAGTTATTGCCGGTATATTAGATACAGCAGACGCATTAACAGCCTTTGGCAACACCATTCCTACTTCATACCTTCGCCTTGTACCTCATCAGGAAGCTCCAACAAACATATGCTGGGGTGATCGCAACCGCTCAGCTTTGGTAAGAGTTCCTTTAGGATGGACCGGGGGTGTTGAGAATATGATCTTTGATGCTAATCCCGGTGTTGAAATCAACCCCGCTCCTACAGACAGTAAACAAACGGTTGAATTCAGAGCGCCTGATGGCTCAGCAAATATTCATCTGACCATTGCCGGTCTGATCACAGCAGCAGAACATGGACTAAATTTACCCGATGCACTTGATAGAGCTGAAAAACTTTACGTAAATGGTAACATATTTCATAAGATGCCTGAAGGCGGATTGGAGCAACTGCCAACATCTTGCTTCGAATCTGCAGAACGATTAAGTAAGAAACGACAAGTTTTCGAAGCTAACAACATATTCCCTGAGCGCGTTATTAACCATACCATTGACAAACTAAAGAAATTTGAAGATGAAAATCTGAGCGAACGTTTGTATGGTAAAAATGACGCAATTCGAGAATTAGTTCTCAGGTATATACACTGTCAATAAACAAACCAAAAATCTTCATAAATCCACATTGCTACGGCA
This sequence comes from Carboxylicivirga sp., assembly GCF_982718395.1. Taxonomy (NCBI): domain Bacteria; kingdom Pseudomonadati; phylum Bacteroidota; class Bacteroidia; order Marinilabiliales; family Marinilabiliaceae; genus Carboxylicivirga; species Carboxylicivirga sp. The sequence continues at coordinate 13,214 of NZ_CEXQWX010000100.1, read as the reverse complement.
ATGATTATTTTTAGTATTTGCACAACTAGACCTTTGGAGAGCCGGGATATTATTGTCCGGCTCTTTGGTTTTACATTATCTTGATAATACCACGTAAAATATAGTATCTTTATCACAACCTTAAAATAATTACGATGGCACTTATCGGGACACTTGACACACTTTCAGAGCAATGTAAAGATGTTAGATTCCAAAAGGCTCTGGACTTTCTTAGTTCGGGCAATCTGGATGATATCTTTTCACAGGTTACAATAGATAATCCGGTTGAAGTTAAAATAGATCAGGACAGCATCTTTGCTATATGCCAAACATATGAAACAAAGGATATTGGTTTAGCAAAGATGGAAGGACATAAAAAATACATTGATATTCAATATATCCACAAGGGCGTTGAGCAAATTCTATTTTCACCAATAAACCGCATTGTAAAGGAAGATGATTATGACAGTGAAAGAGATCTTCATTTCCCTAAAGTGGCCGATTTCTCGTCTCTGCGTTTAACAGCCGGCATGGGTTGTATTCTTTATCCAGAAGACCTGCATGCACCATGTATATCTGTGGATGCTCCTTCAATTGTGGAGAAAATAGTGATTAAAGTAAAAGTTGCATAGTGATATAGTAGTTGTTAGCTTGGATCAGAAAGTTATCCTCTATTATTAAAATGTGTAAAAAAGAAATGATCAATGCGCCAGATAAAGTTGGTGTGCCGGGAATGCGACCATAATCTTTTTTGGGATGTACGACTCTGGCCACCAAAGATTTCCCATCTTCAATTTGGCCCGTACATCCCCTTTTTTCATGCTAGGGCTTATCGCACAAAATTCATATAAATCTTCTGTTCCTGTTCCGGTGCTTTAACTAATTTTTTACCGACATCAATCATCTTTAACAGGTAGGCCATATTTTTACCTAAAACGCGCATTATCTGCACACCTTCTTCGTCTTTAAGCACTTCACCTGGTGCAGCACCATGAATCACATTCCAGTAGTTGGCTGTTGGTATAAACATCTCTGAATAATTCAGAAAATTATTCATCTCGTTAAAGGTAGGCAGACCACCTGAACGACGAACAGCAGCCACACTTGCTCCCACTTTATGACGAAACAGATTGCCATTGGAGCCTGACACATAAAAGGCTCTATCTAAAAAAGCTTTGATGTTTGCTCCTAATGCTGCAAAGTGAACAGGTGAGCCGAACAACATACCCTCAGCTTCTTTCATTTTTTGAATCCAGAGATTAACATCGTCATTCTTAATAATGCACTTCTCGTCTTTATTCTCACGACATTTTCCGCAAGCGAGACATCCTTTAATGCCCTTGTTACCAAGATAAACAATCTCTGTTTCAATACCCTGATCTTCCAACTGATCGCAAACCAACTTCAAAGCATGATATGTATTACCTTCTTTACGGGGGCTACCGTTAAATGCAACTACCTTCATATATTCTAAATCAATAAAACTTAACCTTCAAATCCAACCTCATTATGCGAACCGTCACAATATGGCTTATTATTTGAATGCCCGCAACGACAAAAAGCCGTTATATCTTCCTTTTTCTCAACTTGTCCTTTGGCATCTTTTACCTCAATCGCACCGTATACCAACAAAGGACCATTCTCTAACACTTCAACCTCGGTTCCACCTGCTTCCTGAGAACTTTCTTGTTCATCATTCATATAAAAACTTAAAGCTCCTGACGGACACTTTTTAATCTGCGCCTTTAATTCTTCCGTTGTTGCATTATTTGCATTAATCCATGGCTTTGCATTTGGATCATAAACTTTAGGAAGTGTCTTGACACATATTCCTGAATGGATACATTTAGCTGGTTGCCACACGACTGTCAATTCCCCATTGCTATACTCCTTTCTAATTTCTTTACTCATGACTTTATGGTTTTGATTCACCATAATTTAATCATTTTAAGCGATGAATGCCATTAATTCACACATACAGGCTACGAGCAAGAAAGCAAACATACAAAAAACAGAGGAATCCAGATCATGATTTAGTATGGATAAAAATGCCAGATAACACATTTAATAGTACATAGTTCATTTCTTCCAGTCAATTCGATAAGACAAATTAAACTCCATAAACTCAGCTAACATAAAATTGATGGCTCGCACGTTGACTCCCAATGCCAGGTTCTTATAAAGATCATATCTCACTCCAAGACGCTGATACATCTGTGAAAAATTGCCATAGTTCCGGTGACGCGCATAAATACCAATACCACTAGCAAGTGTCAGCCGGTCAATAATAATTTCCGGTTGAAGTATTAAACCAATGGTCAAATTGGTAAAGTCCCGCGGAGCAATCGTGCCATCATCATTCGCATTTAAACCCCACCAGTAATTAATATCTGTACCCAAGCCCAACCTGAATGCCTGCGATAACTGTTCCAGATAAACAGCAGATATTCCTCCAATCGCAAAATAATTGGTATCCAACTCATGTTCCACTAACTGATGGTTTCCATAGCCCAGCATTAACAATAAACTTCGCTTCTTATCTCTAGGCTCCTTAACTTTTATTACTTTTTCCTGAATCCGGCCACCAAAATGATAATTTAATTTAGCTGAAGCAGATAAAATATTGATACCTCGATTGGGGCGCTCCATTCCTCCGTTTGAGAAATGCACAAAGCTACCTCCTATACCAATATCAATATTAGGTGTGAGTTGATAAAAGACATTCAGTCCACCTGTTACATGAACAGTAATCGGACCGCCAATAGCCAGATTGTAATCATTTTCTCCTTCTTTATAATGTTTCCAGCCAACAGCCATTCCATATTGAAACTCTGAGAATACCTGAACTTTATTCCATCGTTTTACTGGTAATCCAAGCACTCCATAAACTGATACCGGATACCCCAGCTCCCGGGCATTGAAGAAGTTATTCATTGTCATCCCAAAACCATAATAAGGTGCTCTGAAAACCTGTTGCCAATGGGTGTAACCCGGATTTTGCCACAACATTCTCAGTGAAATTGACTGATGACGTTTTAAAGGCAGCCCTTTAGTATTATCCCCGTTAACAAAATCAGTTGTTGGCATGATATCGCCATACCCGAAATTAAAGGATAAATGCCGGTATTGCTTTTTCATAGGCAGACTATCCTGAGCGACTGTTATTATTGAAATGGTAAACAAAATATATAATAAACCTGTAATCTTCATTATTCTTCACTTTAACAACTAACCTAAACCACATGCCAGATATGTATCTCCAGGGAGATTAAATTAACTTCAGAGGACTTGCTCCGCATTAGCACAGAGTTAAATATTTATAGAAGCAGAAATCCTAGCCCTGCTGTAATAAAAGCAAAGCGGACACCAATGAACTAATAACCACTTTTTGATGCATTGATGGTTAAGTTTGAATCTGAGAATCTTTAGATAGTTTGTCATAACGCTTATGAATTATCGATTTAACCGCAACATAGGCTATCAGTGCAGCAATGCTCCCCGTTACAACTCCTCCAAACATCAGAGCAATAAATACCTCCGAACCGGCTTTTAGTATTGTTGAAATGAAATGCACTCCCATCTCATCAGGAATAACAAATGTAGATGTGATACCAAGTAGTTGCTTACCCAACCAGTAATTAAAGGCAAAAACAAATGCTCCTGTAGCCAGGTTCGTATTAAACACTGCTACGCAGGCTGCTTTTTTGTTAATCTTTAAAAGTGTTGAAACACCTAAAGCAACCAGTACCTGTAAACCGGGAATTGGCATCATACCAATAAACGAACCAAGTGCAAAACCTTTGGCTATTTTATCAGGATGATCTTTTATTGTAAATATGTTTTTAAAACCAGATAGAATTTTCTTCATCTTTGTTACCTCTTTTTTTAAGACTGCCTCTATTATATTCTTCGCCATAAAGGGATGCAACTCTATTATTGCCGGTCGATATTTCTTTTAGTGTAATAAACGAACTCAGTAACTTATTCTGAACGATTGGATCACGTATAAACCTCGGAATATTCGATTTTGAAAATGAGATAGCTGAAAAGCGAACCTTTGTTGTTCCATCTGCCTGCGAGGCAAGCGACCAGCGGCCAAAATAATAACGCTGCCGATTGACATTATCATTTTGGATAACCAGATCAGGAGCTGCAGTCACATCAATAATAATTACCTCATCATTGATGACAATATGGTTCTTTGTTACGAGATCCTGCTCTGAAAGTGGATAAGGAATGTCGTACACCGTGTGTGTTATCCATAGTGAATCTGTTTTTGTATAAACATTTAATTCCTTCACTCCATGATTCCATTTGGTCAACGCACTCTTTGTGCGCAAATTCTCCAGCACTTTATTCGCCGCGGCTTCAACCCGGAAGTTCAATGCTATTTCTCTTGTTTTCAAAGTATCGCCATAGCTTAGCCAGCGATAACTGATCTCCACTCCTTCCCGTTCTTTAATGGTTTGCCATTTACTACACTTAGCTATATCAAGCAATGTTTGAATACTGGTATCTTTGTCAACCGCTTTATTTTGACCATATACATTTAAATTTACCAACTGCAACAGGGCTGCTATAATAAATAAGCATGCCCGCTTCTCTCTAATATTTTTCATTTCTCACTTCGTTTACATGAAATACTTTGATCATCATTGGGCAGCGAAGTAATTAACTGCGTCTGCTATGGCTTTTTCGGTCGATTGGTAGTGTATGCCCAATTCGCTTTTTGATTTGCGATTGGAGTAGAAATTATTGATGCATAATATTCTCATATTTACCGAGCTTATGCTTGTTGCCACATTCAATTGCCTTAAAGCATCTCCCCCATAACCTACCATTATTAATATCCATTTAGGAACTCTGATCATCAGTGGTCTTTGCTGACATACCTGATTTACTCTCCTGAAGAAATCACGGTAGGTAAGATTATCGTTAGAAAGCAAATACTTTTCCTTATTACGGCCTTTCTCTATTACTGTGAGTATGCCTTTCGCCACATCCTCAACATGCACAAAATTTTTGCCTCCGGGAGGATAAAACACAATTTTCCTCTTCCAGGCCATGAGTAAGATCTTACCTGAACTAGGCTTGGTATCATAAGCACCCAGCATAAAAGTCGGATTTACCACAATAGTTTCCATCTTATTATTCCTAACCAGGATATAGTTTTCTGCTGATTTTTTACTTTGCGCATAAATCGATTCGTCAAATGGGTTTCGCAAAACAGCTTCTTCTATGCCCGGGTTCCTGATTGAACCATATCCAATGGTATTAGCGGTGCTAACAAATATAAACTTCTTCACTTTGCACCTGATGCTTGCCTGGTAAAGCTGTTTGGTAGCATTGCTGTTAATCTTCCAATAATAAGCCTCTGATAAGATATTCTGGCTGGTAGCGGCAGCAATATGCACCAGGTAATCAACATCCGATAGAACTTTGGTAAAGTCATCAAATAAAGTTCCGCATATAAGGCTCAGATGCTCATTTTCATACCCTTTATATGTTTCCGGATTGCGAACTAATCCTTTTACCCTGAAACCACTTTTTAATAATAGATTGACAAGGTTTGTACCTAACAAACCATTAATGCCTGTTACAAATACCGTCTTCATAAAGTTATTTTTTTTGATTTCTGAATGTTCAAGCAATTCATGTAGTTCTTTCGAAAAGGGACGTTGTCCCAACCCACACTTACATTTTGTCATTGCCACAAAAAGATAAGCAAAAAGGTCTAGAGCAATAGAACCCTACAACCCACACCAACCTTCAATTCCGGCTGACACACATCCTCCTCAAGTGCCCTCTTGAAGACCTCTCGCCAACCTTGGCCCGGACTATTGCTCTGGCTAACGCTGCTTTGATTTACAGCTCCTATAATCTTCTTAACTTATAGTATTGTTATCCCTTTGAAAGGGGATGTAGTTAGTCTGAATCTACAATACATCGTGTGAAACTACTATTCAAGTCTCCCTTTTAAGGAAGGATATGCATATTTTATGCGTGCTGCGCGGCAATCTCGCGTTTTACAACGCCCGTCATTAATGGCAGTTTTACCCATTCGGGTATAAGCTTAGAAACTATCCATGTAAGATGACTGAGCACAATGACAGAGTCTTTTTTTAATAACCTGCCAATAGCAAAACGTGCTACTTTTTCCGGTTTTAATAAGGTCAAGCGTCCTATTAATCCTTGCTTTTCAATCCTGGATATGATTTCCGGATTAGTAGCCATGGCACCCGGATGTATCACACTCACGCAAATATTTGAATCTTTAAGCTCAGCTCTTAAGCCACGGGTAAAGTAATGTATAAACACCTTTGATGCGGGATACACTGTTTTATAACCCACCGGTGTAAAAGCAGCAATGCTGGACACATTTAGTATGTAAGATTGCTGTTGTTGTTTCAGGTTAGGCAATAGCTGATGCGTTAAAATTGAAGTGGCTTTGATATTGACCTGTATAATGGTATCGATATAATCCACATCAACATCGCCAAAGCGCATTGTGCCACCAATACCCGCATTATTAATAAGAATATCAATATGGAAATTTTCATTTAACCACTTACTTAGCTCAATAATGTTCTTGTTCGACGAAAAATCAGTTTCATAATAAGCCACATCAACATCATATTGCACTTTTATAGCATCAACTACTTTTAATAAATCTTGTTCCGGCAGACTCACTAAAACAACATTTCTTTTTAACCTTGCCAGCTCAAATGCAAATGCTTTACCCAATCCCTGACTTGCTCCCGTTACAACAGCATACTTTGAATTCTTTTTTACTTTCACCATAACGATTGATTTGATTTCGTGACAAAAGTAGAGGCCAATCCGGCCTTAAATGTTCTAAAATGAGGAAGCGAACACTTTCATTAATCAACTGTATACATGATTATTACAAAGAACCACCGTTCGAATCTATAGATTCGAACATCTTTTTTTGAACTCAGAAGGAGTTGATCCGGTCATTTTCTTAAAAGTGGTATTAAAAGATGTTTTGGAACTAAATCCAGATTCGTAAGCAACACCAATTATTGACAAGTGATTTGTTTTTTTATTGTCAAGCAGTTTTTTTGCTTTTTCGATACGAAACTTATTAATATAACTGTAGAAATTCTCATTAAATCCGTTGTTGATAACATACGACAGATGGTTGGAACTCACCTGAAGCTGTTTCGACAGGTTCATCAAATCCAGCTCTGTATCTAAATAAGGTTCATCCTTTAACATTAATTCATTAAGCTGATCTTTTAGTTCCACCAACCTCTCGTCTGAGATTATCTTTCTTTTCGGTAATTCGGTGGTTTCCTCCTGACCAGCACTTATGGCATCTTCCCGATCTTTTTTATCAAGTGGGTATATTTCTTTTTGCTTAAGGGCATTGTATGACACAAAAAATACTGTAACCAGTGTAATAAGGTTCATGATTATATTGAGTGGCGTCTTATAATACAGGATGTTAAACAAAATTAAAAGCGCCACTATGACGATTATAATATACTCCAGCCAATATAAATCAATACCCTGCATATTGGATGCAAAGCGCTTAATCTGTCTTTGATGCCTGAATATGCTGATATATGAAATGAAGATGTAATACGATGCATGAAGCATTACAACAGTAATAAGTATTGGGTGATAATTAAAAGATGATATTTGCTGAAGAATTAAAATAACGAGATAAACAGCTGGTACAACTAAATAAAGCCCACTCCTAACCGTGAATTTATAATTGGGATTAGTAAAATACCTGACACCAAAATAAAAACAGATGGGTGCCAAAAATTGAATAAAACTAATTCCTATGAAAGAGCTAACTTCAATTGATTTACCAGTCGCTAATTGTACAACTTCCTCAAGCCAATAAGAAGACCATAAAAACGTAAAAACACCTAACCATCTGTTCGCTTTAGCATTAACCTTAAATGGATTGGTTAAAAGCAAAAATGAAAGCAGTAATAACGAACCAAAAATGATTATCTCAACAAAATGCACCATTGGTATTTGAATTTTAATGGTAAAATAAGGTTTTGTTTAATTATGCCGGTAAATAGTTACCGGACAGGCAACTTACAATACCAAACACTTCATCAGTATTTAAGCTTCACCCAAGCTCAACAGAGTAAAAGTACAACTTTTGACGAATAGCCTGAGTTTAATTACTTGCTAATATTTTTTAACGCACGCAATGGAAAATATAACGAAGTGACCTTAAGGGGTCAGCATTAAAAGTAATTAAAAACCTCCATCAGACACCCGTGATTTCTAAATCCGTACTCCGATGAATTTTAATAAAACAATTCCAGTTTGTAAGATAGTAGGGAAATTGTTTTGAATCCACGTTTTTCGAAACCGCAAATTGCACAGATTGACACGAATTATCTTTCTTCTCTAATTAACCAATTAACATTCAACAAAATGTAAAAAGGGAAAATTGATTTACTTCTGATGAACAGATAGTTAAATTAACCAATAAATCCAACGACAAATATTACTTCGCTGATTCTAAATTGACGGGCTTAGAATTGCGCTGCGTCATTCAATCAATTTGTAATTGACGAACTGTTTACACAGTATGCTGCAGTGCAATTATCAACATGGGAATTATAAATTATACTAATACTTGTTTCAATTAATTCCGATATACAAAATAACGTTAGCTGTGTAATAGCCGTAATAAACATATATTTCATCAAACAATCCCCGCCATTCATCAAGAAAGAATAGTTTGAATCCATCATATTGTTAATTTAACATTAATAAAAAGTACGGATCACATCTGGCCTTGGGTCTGCAAACTTACGGGTCAGAGTGGTCCGCACTCATTGTATAATTTTTCAAATATAAGTAAAATGAAGAATAATCATTCAATAAGTATCCCTGGCGAAGTGGTTGACCAGGTAAATACTAAAGTAGATGAGATCTACGAATTATTAAAAGCCTACTTAATCACCCTTACCAAAGAGGAAAGAAGAACCATCCTAAAAATGGGTGAGAAAGCATTAAGTTTTGTTAGTAATGCCAATAATCTTAGTAAAGAACACCCAGAGTTACTTCCTTCTTTTGTTGCACAGGAAGACTTTGACATTGACGTTGCTGATGCCACAAGCCTGTTGCCTTTAGAGAACAACTTAACGGCATTATCAAGCTTAATAAATGACACGGCAATGTTAGCAGGCAGTGAAGCATACAACAGTGCACTTTTGTTTTATAATAACGTAAAACTGGCTGCAAAAAATAATGTTCCGGGCGCTAAAGAAGTTTATGACGAACTAAAAACACAATTCCCTCGTCGCAAACGCAAAGAGGAAGTTGAAAATTAATTAAAGAAAATCCGGAAGCAGGCCTCCGGATTTCTTCTTTTACCAAACAAACATCAAAACCTAAGTTATAATACCTCATCTACGGACTTACAGAAGGTCGTTTTACACCTCCATCAAGCTCGAACGTTATCCTGATTTACCTCAGCCGAGCTCCAAAACCTGACAAGATTCTGCCAAAAAGCATCAAACATTAGCTTACTTAAGGTCATCTTTGACCTTATTTCGGGTCAAAGTTGATGCACCTAAACTTCAACGTTGATGCTATTTTTGTTCAATGTTGAGCTTAAACAAGTATAAATTTGGTGCAAATAAGACCAAACCTGACCTAAAAAAGTATTAAAGTTAAAGCAATAACAGGTCAGGCACGACCCTTATGGACATCAACATTGAACCTGATAAAACCTGACCTTAAGGCAAAACCTGACAAGCTTGAGCCAAATTGTCAGTAAATTGAGCTTTGATAAGATCAACTTAGAGCATTAAATGGGGTGATTTTGTGGTTAAATAAGGTAAAATTTATTCCTTTCTGGAATAAATTGCCACAAGAACAAACACGGGAATCATAGTTGAAACCCAGAATATGCATCAGAAACTCAACACTTTGTTTAATCATGAAGTCAACACTTAAAAAACCCAAGCTTATCTATCAGACTATCAGCTTTTTTTATTAAATAGCTTCAACTCTTAATCCGAATGAAACATTAAATAATAGTTGATTAGTGCCCCATGTGACTATTAACCCTCTTCAGGCGCTATGTGTGTAATTATTAATTTTATTGTGAACAATCATACACACCATAATAATATTATCTTTACGCACTTATTACAATAAAAATCATATCCCAAAATTTAAATGTATCCGAATAGATTTTTAGTCAATTGTCTTATATATAGCTTCCTACTCAGCCTTGTCTCGTGCCAATTTTCTTCTGAGGAAGAGTTATTTACAGAGATAGAATATCCTACACCACCGACAACAGCTTTTAAACTTGATTTTGACAAAGATACCATTGAAGTTATCTCGTATGCCCAACTTCATTACGAATACAAATCTGACGGGCAGGCTATACAAAATGTCCAGATTAGTTTAAATGATGATATAATTTATAACCAGTTTCATAATTCAAGTCAGGTACAGGGTACATTTAGTATTGCAAATAGAGATTTGGCATCGGGTTTTTATGAATTAAAAATGACTGCTAAAGTAAATACAGGTAGTGGTTCCCTAGCCAACAAGATGGGAGGTGAATTTTTTGTGTACGAAAAAAAATGGGTAGTGAAATACTACTCTGAAGTTCCGAAGCCAGTGATTATTTCAGCCAGTGAAGAAGATGGCACATTAATGATTAAGTGGGAGGAGTGCACTGCCGTCGGCTTTGAAGAATATCAATTATACAGAGGTATCTACCATGATGTTTTTGAGCGTTATTCGTTTGAATGGCTGACTCCCATTAAAGATAGCGAACAAACCTGGCAAAAAGACATGTCGTTTGTTGGTGGAAAAGCAATGTATTATCTGGTATTAAAGGCGGCCGGCAAGCGCGCCACATCTGATACCATAACTATCGATTACCCAGGAGCCGGATTTAATATAGAAACCAACAACAAGTTAGAAAGGGTGATTAGCTGGAATAAGTCAAGGTTTTATAATAACCTGAAAGAAGTAGTGATCTTTGCAAGCGAACCAAGATATACTGGATCTAAAATTGCAGGAATCACAAATCCGAACGACACGACTTATGTAATCAAAGACGGTCTATACCCCAACATGCGTTACCAATTAGTTATGACCGGCGATTACATGTACGAAGATTTCTCCTACAGTACCCAGCTAAGAAAAGAGTTTATCTATAATCTTGAAACAGACACTTTCGAATTGGAAAACTACCTTTTTGTTAACGCTGCCGAACCCCTACATATTTATGGAGAAATGCATGGTAACCTTGCTAAATTTGACGTCAACAACGGGAGTTATACCCAATCGTCAGTTAAATATGAGCATAACATTGGCTTGTCGGGCAATGGAGCTTATCTGGTTAGTGGCGAAACAAAAGTTAACCCACATTCATACTTTACGACCAACCTTGATCTGAAGACTGCATTTAAGCTCTTTGCCGGCGTTGGGAACTACACCATATCTAACAACGGCATACTGGTTGGATCTAATATCTATGACGACTTGATTGCCTACGATGTTAAAAATGAAAAAACCATCCAGGAAATAACCTCTAAGTACAACATATTTGCACCCGTTATTAGTCCCGATGGAAACTATATCGTTTTAAGGGGCGATTACAACCCGCGTATTGAATTTTGGAAGTATAATGATCAGTCAGGCCTTTACGAAGAAATAAGTTATTATCATGGTGAATATAAAACATCAAAAGTTGTTTTTGACCAGTCATCTGAAAGTAACTTTTATATCCTCAATGGAAATAAAGCGGAGTACTGGTCATGCACAGAGGAAAAGGTATTAAAATCCTTTACCACCGATGCCCATACAATTATTTGTATCGATCCGCTGACGGGCTACCTGGTAGCTGACGGAGACCTTATGCTGCATTTTTACGATCCGAAAACAGGAGAAAAAGTAAGGGAAGTAGGGTATTTTGAAGATTATTACAGCAGGTATCGGAGCCAAATGGGCGAACCCTTTGTGGTTGTAAACGATGTTATCTATTTCAATAACAAACAACTTGACCTTAAAAACTATGAAAAACTTAATTAAGCTAATCATTATATGCTCATTTGTTACAAGCCCTCTTTCTTCACAAATTAAGATTAACGGCTACTTTGGTTACGGAACATATGATATGTCTCAACAAAAATCTTTTCATCAGTTTTTTATTGATAATCTTAAAAACGATTATGGAATAGATTTGGCCATATTAGACGATTTCCCGGGCTATTTTAACTATGCGGTTGAAATTCAGGAATCATTTGACAACACAGAACTGTCCTTTGGTTTTATTTACCAATCAACTGGAGCCCGATCGTTTTATAAAGATTACTCGGGGCAAATTAACTACGATATCAGTATTGAAGGCTTTGGACCTGTAATTGGAATTGAACGTGAATTTTACTCTTCTGAGTTGGTATCAATTGCTGCAAAACTAAGACCACAACTCCTTTTTTCAAATCAGGAATTCACAAGCAACTTGGAATTATACGATTACGGGGAGACAGAAACGGTTAAAATTAAAGGTTATAATATAGGTATCGAACCAAGCATCAAGCTATATCGACAGTTTAACCGGATTCTCCTAAGTCTTAATGCCGGTTATTATCTTGACCTCCATCGTGGCCAATTAAAAGCAGAGGTAATGGACGAAGATATTGATGTAAGCATCCCAGGAACAGATAAGGCTTTAAGGAATAACTGGGATGGTTTTAGAGTTTCGTTGGGCATCGGTTATCAGATATCCTCTAAACAAAGTGATTAAACTTGATGGAAAGCTTCTTTTGGATAATCGAAAGAAACTGTTAGCTTTCACCAACTTTTAAAATATTGATTTTAAAAAGTTTAAAAGGGTGGCAAGTTTATTTTCGAATGAAAACAGTTGACAAATCGGTTAAAAACCTCCCGAAACGACTTCGTCAAACAGCATTATTTTGCTTCGAACATCAATGCAGAAGCAAAAGAGACAAAGTGTCAGGAAATTGAGCTTTTACAAGCTCCAGAACGGGCTTACTTAATAATAGAACTGGTCTTCAATAGTGTTGCAATAGGAGCAAAAAAGGTCAATATCTCATTAAAAGAAATTCTTTAATTTTGGCAGATGATAGATTATAAACAAGAAATCCATAAGCTTTTTCCATTTTTAGAAACAGAAGATATTGATTTACTATTATCTATCTCAAAGATTATTACTATTAAACCTGGTGACAAGATCGTTCATCAGG
>NZ_CEXQWX010000099.1:0-23100 GCF_982718395.1 Carboxylicivirga sp. | reverse complement strand
CACGTGCATCGGCTTCTCCTTGTTGCCAGGTCATGGCCTTAATGTTTGGCTGATAACCCATTTCACGCAGTTGTTTTAATCCATTTTCAACGGTTTGAACAAACTTCTTGTACTCTTCTCCCTGCTGATGACTATCATCATTGTTATCTCCCGGATTCCATTGACTGTAGAGATTTGAACCCGATAATGCATGCTTGATTATGGCCAGCGGGCGATCAGGAAATAAACGTTTGTATTCTGTGCCAAGACTTAACTCGGCTCCAAACTTATCCTTTGTACCGGATGCATTGGAAAGTGGAATCCATGTCTCGGCCTCTCCCTGCCCTTGCAACCACTGAGAATAATAGAACAATACTGATTCGCCGGGTTTAAAATCCTTTGGGATATTCTTTAAATAGCCCTGCCCGGTTGCATTGGATTGCCCACCCATTAGGATTATATCAATTGCTTTTGTTTGTGCATAAAGATTTCCTGCACAGAAGAGCAATAATGTAATGAGTAGTTTTTGCTTGATATAGTTCATTTCTGGTTTCTATTCATGTGACTTAAACACCTCATCCCAACCTTTCCGCTCTGGCGGAATAAATCCTCCTCAAGGCGAAGGAGACGTTCCAAAAGCAGCATTTTTAAACACATTTCACTTTACCGTATTGTTTTTACTCTTCCACTCCTCACAGGAGAGGACTGAGGTGAGGTATTATGATGCTATTATACTGACTCGGAGCGCGACTATTAGCAAGTTGGTTATAGTCGCACCCCGAGTAATCGGTAATCAATACTTAAACTTTAACTTTTTATGCTTTTGGTTGTGCATCACCGTTATTTCAAGTTCCTCGCCTTTATGTATTTTCAGCTCGTGCATTAATTGATTAAAGTTATTCATATCGTGACCTCCACACTTAAGAATAACATCACCGGTTTGGAAACCGTAATCGGCCCATACTGATTGCTCTAGCACTTCGAGCAAGGCAATACCTGCAATGGAAGAAAGACCAGCTGCCGACTGCTCACCCAATGTTTCAATATTCTTCAATTTAGCGCCTTTTAACTCATGAACCTGACCTGTTGAGGACTTATTAGCATCGACAATATTAGGTACTTCAGGTGTTTTTGCCAGCTTACGCAGTTTGGGTGATACAACACCAAACTGATCCATCGGGAAGTTTTTAAAACTGATGTCAAAGGCCGGGGAACCTTCTTTTACCTGGTAATTCATAGACGCTGCATCGACAAAAAGTGGATCACCGACAATCGAATTCGCATCGCATTCGTTCTGAGCAAACTTTAAGCAATCGTTCTCATGGGTGGCAAACAGGTTATAATCCAAAACATCTCCCCACTTATCATCCACTTTTAATGCCCTGTTCATTGCTGCCGGACGGTAAGCGCCAAACACAATGTTGTGCTTAAAAATATCGCCACTTTCAGGATACCAAACATGCGGATGCAGACTATTATTAATTATCACATTATTGGTTGCGGTACGGAAGTAACCTTCGCGCATTTTCAGGCCACCATTCAATAGTACATTGTTGTAGATTTCATACCAGGTTGATCCATCGTCTAAATCAATATCCCAACCATGGTCGCATCGCCACCGGCTATTACGGATAATATTCTTCTCCAGCATATCGTATTTAGGCAAGTCTGGCACTTTCTTCACCTCTTTATCGGTTTTACGAATGTCTGGTGTCCAGAAACGATCGCGTCCCCATGAGTTAAAGCTACCATGATCACCTGTTTCCAATACAGTGTTGAATATATCACTATTTTCGATGATATGACCTCCAAAAGTTCCTTCACTGATATTGATACCTGCCCTTGGCACATCATAAATAGAGCAGTGGTTCACCCTGATTTTATGTGACATGGAGATCTGAACCGGCGACGTTTGTTTCTCATCACGACCGGTCATGGTGATCAAACAGTCCTCAACCAAACAGTCTGAAGGGTAATTATCGCCTTTAGGTCCTTTTGTTCGATCCATGTTTTTAAAGTCCTGACGTCCATAGCGAAACAGCGGGCTACGTACCATTTCTGGATCACCAACAAAGGCCACTCCATTCGCGCCTGAATGATGGATATAACAACTCTTCACGGTAATTCGACGGTTATAGTTATTAACAAAGATGCTGTTACCACCAACCTGATCAAACTCGCAATTGGTAATGCTACAATCTTCGGCACCATTAAAAACCACAGCACCGCCACGATAAGTTGTCCAGTCACTGCGCAGTAATTGCTCTTTGTTCTCCATAAAACTGCGGGCAGCATGGCGAAATACAAAACCATCGAAGTTGATAAATCTTATGGGTGCTTCTTTGCTTCCGTTTAACTCAACCAAGTGTTTTAAGCGGACAATTTCGATTTGTGCATCTTTTATGTTCTCACCCTCATTGGGGTAGTAATACAATGTTTTACCTGCTTTATTATAGAACCACTCACCAGGAACATCCAGTTCCTCAAAAACATTCTCTACCATACGGTAACGTGGATGCATAGGCGATGGACGATTGTTCTGCCATCCTCCTTCCAAATCAAGTGAGCCGTCTTCTTTTTTACCTTTCACCACCCAGTGCATATCGCCCCATAATGCCAGGTGCATCGCATGAACATAGGCTCCTTTAGGATTGTTCCAGCTGGCAATTCGTTCTTTAGTCAATGGATCATTTGCCTCGTCAGGTTCTCTTGTATGGATTAAATCCCAGGCGTCGAATACGTTTTTACCTTCTACGGCATTCGGGAATCGTGCCATTCGCTGACGTGTTCCATTGACATATAACTGATCAATGTTAACATTCTCCTGGACAGACGCCATATAGATACCATCTTTGTACGGTTCCCACTTAAGATCTAATAACTGTCCTCCACTTAACACAGCTTTTCCTTCATTAAGGGCTTTAATCTGAAAAGGTGCATTATCGGTTCCTGAGTTTTGGGCCGATAGTTTTAATGTTTGTGGTAAATAGTAAACACCATCGTTGACATAAATAGTCACGGCGCTTTCACCAGCTTCTGCAGAGGCTAGTTCACAGGCTTTTTCAAGTGTTTTTACCGGATTAGCGCTATTGCCAATAGCAGCATCATCTCCGTTGGTTGATATATAGATATCAACTTTTTTCTGACATGCAACTACGGTTAAACTAACCAGAACAAATAAGAATAAGATTTTCTTCATAGACTGTTTCATATGTATAATTCGTTAGCAATCAATGTTGTCCAAAATAGATTGGGCTGTCCGCCCAAACCCGATTTACTTTACTTTTCTTGATAAAAGGAAGTAAGCAAATAAAATTAAGGCACTATTGATCAGTAATTTTAATTTCCCAATCATCTGTTCGGAAAGCAGAGGCAGGAAGTCCTTCCTTATTAAATAAATTAGGTTCAGCAATATTATCCCAGGCAAAGCGTACGGCAACAGGTTGCTTTACTTGCTTGCTGCTAACGATAACTTTATTGCCAGAGATTTTAGCTTTCGCTTTTACAAATTGTTGATCGGCGCCAGCAATCTCAAAATGCGTTAATTTTTTACCTTTCATCATCAAGCCTGATTCTGCATAATCGAATGAAATGATGGCCTTATTCTTCTTAGTTTCCATTTGTTTATAAAGTGGTCCACTATAGGCAATACCTGAATGATTATATGTTTTTACCAATGCCCAGTTACCCAAACGCTTTCCCACATCTTGCTTGTTCCCCGGGTGAATATCATTGATATTACCTATGTCGCTAACAACCACCATGCCCACGTTATCATGTTTTATGGCTTTTAGTTGTGCTTCTCTTAATAATACTCCGGCATCCTTTTCTTTGTATTTAAATGGAGCTATTTGTACATAATAAAAAGGAAAGTTATAACCCCAGTTATCCCGCCAATTATCAATCAGACTAGTAAATAACTTGGTATAAGTTGAAGCTGAATTTCGATTTGATTCCCCTTGGTACCATATTGTTCCTGCTATGGTAAAAGGGATTAAAGGTGCTATCATCGAATTAAACATATAAGCAGGTTCATAGCTTTTCCAGTCGTTTGGTGTGTGACATGTTAACGCCTGCTTCAATTCCGGATCTTCATTAACCACTTTTTCTTCGACCCAGACCTCGGCATTGGTACCTCCCCAACTGGAGTTTATTATACCAATGGGCACATCCAGATTTTTATGCAGATGGCGAGCAAAAAAGTAAGCCACAGCACTAAATTCTTTAACCGACTCGGGTGCACACTCTTCCCATTCAGCAGGTACATCAAACTGCCTGGTAGCCGACTGTACCTGAGGTACATTAAACAAGCGAATATTTGGATAATCAGCTAAGCTCACCTCCTCTTTGGCATTATCAAAACCATGCACAGAACTCCACTGCATATTAGATTGACCTGAAGCGAGCCATACCTCACCCAACATCACATTTGACAGAAGCAATTCTTTATGCCCCTTAATTTTTACTTTGTATGGTCCTCCAGCTTTTGTTGTAGGTAAATTCACTTTCCATTTCCCACGAAATGCCTTTGTTTTTACAGGTACATTGTTCCAATCGCCTGTTACGGTTATCTCTTCGTTGGTTTTAGTAGTCCATCCCCAAAGGGTCACTGTATCGTTTTGTTGCAACACCATATTATCTGCAATAACGGATGGTGTCCAGATTTTAGCTTCAGTACCCGTATATATTAATACGAGAGTACAAATAAGTAACAGTTTTCTCATAGCTTTATGGTTTATATGGTGCCAACAGGCCTTATGCCCTCAGTAATTTTTGTATCCAATCTGTTCATTAATTGCATAAGCCGGTCAAAACGTCCGGGCTCTTTGCTTTTTAAATCATACTTTTCTGATATGTCTTCTTCTACATTATAGAGGAAAAACTCTTTGCCATCCGAAATCAATTTATACTGTCCCACTCTTACACCTGCCAGTTTTCCTTGCTTTGTATAATAAACAAATGGCATATCAGCTATATTACCTGTTCCAATAAGTAAATTGGAAATATCTCTGCCATCAATGGTATTAACAGGTAAATTGGCGCCACATATGCTGGCAATGGTTGGTAACAAATCCATTGCTGTCACCACGTCAGTAATTTGTTGTCGTTCATCAATCTGTCCCGGCCACCAGAAAATAGCCGGTTCACGGACACCGCCTTCCCACGTTGTTCCTTTTGCTCCTCTTAATGGTCCTGATGAGCCTCCTTCTGTTTTATACACTTTCCAGGGTCCGTTATCAGAGGTAAATACCACTAATGTATTTTCGTCCAGGTTAAGTTCTCTTAATTGATCAAGAACTTGTCCTACGCCCCAGTCTAATTCGGATATAACATCTCCATACAAACCTCTTGGAGACGTTCCCCTAAATTTCCTGGATGCATATAGTGGAATATGCGGCATGGGATAAGCGAGATACAAAAAGAAATTATTGTCCTGATTCTCTTTGATGAAAGCCAAAGATTTATTCGTTAATTCTCTTGTAACAACCGATTGATCAGGGTCCACATGTAAGGTATCTTTTTGTGATAACCATGGCAAGTGGTAAGGATATTTGCTCCTCTGATTCATAATCAACTGCTCCTTACGACTCATATCGTTACTATATGGAAAACCATAAAACACATCAAATCCCTGGTTAAGCGGCATAAATTGAGGATGATGCCCCAAATGCCATTTCCCAATGCATGCCGTTTTATAGCTTTCTTCTTTTAATAACTCAGCAATAGTTGCTTCATCCGGGTTGAGTCCTGTTTCTGAATGTGGATATAAAACCCCTTTATGCAAACCAACTCTTTTTGGATAGCAGCCTGTTAACAAGGCAGCTCGTGAAGGCGTACAAACCGGTGAGCCAACATAAAACTGGGTGAGTTTGGCTCCTTCGTAAGCCATCTGATCCAGATTTGGTGTATGGATGGTTGGGTTTCCATAACAACTTAAGTCACCGTATCCTAAATCATCGGCAAAGATGATAATGACATTTGGTTTACTTCCATTATTCTTTTTACTGAATACATTACTAACAGTTAATAGGCAGATAACTGCCATTAAAAACTGTTTGCTTATCCTGTTCATGTTATTGAATATTAAATTGTTTTGTTTTTCAACTAAAATCAACAGCTACTAACCGTTAATTACTAATTACTTATCATGCCGACGATAGGCAACATGCATCTCATGAAAACGCTGATAATGTTTCTCTAATTTACTCTTAAACTCTGAATAATCTTTGTCCTCTTTGTTTGTCCAGGTCAATTCAGCCAATGCACATAAACGCGGATACGTCATATACTCAAAATGCGCTGGTGAATTAATGTAATTTGACCACATGTTGGCCTGTGCCCCTACTATATATTGTTTCTCATCTTCACTCAACTGATCTGGAACAGGATCGTATTTATAAACACGTTCAAGAGGCAATACATTACCAAATGCTACGTATGGTTCATTGTCTCGTTCCTTTGCTTGTACATAGTCAAGATACAAATCCTGATTTGGAGTCATCACTACTTTATGCTTCATCCTGGCAGCTTTGATTCCTCCTTTTTCACCACGCCAGCTCATTACCATGGCATTTGGCGCTAATCCACCGTCTAAAATCTCATCCCAACCTATAATTGTCTTACCTCGTTGATTGGCTAATTTCTCTACTCGTTTAATAAAATAACTCTGAAGCTGGTCATAGTCTTCCAGGTGTTCTTCCTTCATTCGTTTACTACAATGCTCACATTGTTTCCAGCCATCTTTATTTACCTCATCACCACCTATGTGTACAATCTGTGAAGGAAACAGTTCAAACACTTCTAAAAGGACATCTTCAATAAATTTAAACGTAAATTCTTTACCCGGACAAAATACATTTGACATGCCGCCAACTTTTAACTCTCTCACTTTAGCCGGTTCGCCTGTACATGATAACTCAGGATAGGCTGCAATGGCTGCAATGGAATGAGCAGGCACATCAATTTCAGGAACAATCGTTATATGACGTTCTGCTGCATAGGCTACAATCTCTTTTATTTGTTCTTGTGTATAGAAACCATTATCCGGTGTTTTATCCTCATAATCAACCTTACCTCTTTGGCGAATAATCGTTTGTTCCCTGTGAGATCCAATTTTTGTTAAATCAGGATATTTCATCACTTGCATGCGCCACCCCTGATAATCGGTTAAATGCCATTGAAAGGTGTTCAGCTTATACAATGCCATAATGTCCAAATGCTTTTTGATACGATCTACCGACGGAAAAAACCGCAAGCAATCCAACATGTAACCCCGCCATTTAAAACGAGGAGAATCTTTTATCTCAACACAAGGCACTGACATCACAATATCCGGCACAGGATAATAACCAGCCACTTCAACAGGTAACATTTGTTTAATGGACTGAACAGCATAAAAAGCTCCGGCTGCATCTGCTGCCTCAATAATAATCCTGTTCTCTGAAATATTTAGTTTATATCCCTCGCTACCTATTTCATCAATCAGATCTGGATTATATTTAAAAATTACATTAGCCGACTTTGCTTTCTTTGAGAATGCAAGTGTATAACCAGATGATGTTTTAAACATATCTGCCAGTATCTGGGCTTCATCTTTAAATTCTTTGGATGCTGAAATAAATGTTGATTCATTAAAAGTAAACTTACCATATCCTTCTTTCAGGTAAGATGGTTTTGGTATGATATGAATGTTCGCAAATGATGTATTAACGATGAGCAACAAAAATAAAGCGTATCCTGTGAGTGTTTTTTTCATAGATTACAATTTTCAATTAATCAGCTGACAAAAAATCACCTTTCTCTATCTGCCTTTTCTTTAGTACTTCTTTTAATTCAGCAATGCTCTCTGCATATTCCGGATTATTAATTTCATTAATGATTTCCAGTGGATCGTTCTTAATATCTATAAACAGGTATTCGTCGGTGCCTTTTATTTGTCCATGCCAATTGGAGCGATAGTGTCTGATTAATTTAAAATCTTTGGTAGAAACACTTCTCTTCAGATTAGATAAAGATCCAAACATGTATTTATGAATAATTGTATTATCTCCATTTAAGGCTGACACAAAACTTTTCGACTCTACAGTTGAAGGAATATCTATACCTGTCATGGCACATATAGTCGGGAACAAGTCGTGTAAATAAACACGAACATCAGATTTATAGTTGTTACGTATGCCTGGCCCTTTCATTACAAGTGGTACTTTTAAACTATGATCATAAAAACTGAATTTACCCAATAGTCCATGGTGACCAATAGCTAAGCCATTGTCGGAGGTGTAGATAACTATAGTATTCTCTTCCAGTTGATTTTGTTTTATTGCATCCAGAATTCGTCCAATCTGCTCATCCATATGACTTACCATACCATAATAATCAGCTATCTCTTTTCTAACGTCATCCACCTTTCTTGGATAAAGAAGAAGCACTTCATCCCTGATTTCATCGTATCCATCTACAAAATTATATTGCGACATGAAGTTAGCAGGTAAAGGCACTTCATTTGGTTTATACATGTTGGCATACTTACCAGGAGGAGTTCGTGGGTCATGCGGAGCCGTAAAAGCTACTGTAGCAAAAAATGGTTTATCATGAGGCTCATTTAGGAAATCGATCATAGCATCAGCAAAAATCTCAGAGCTAAAACCTTTTGTTTCTTTACCGTTTTCTTTGATGGTCATGTTATGATCTCCCATGCCTTGCTGAAAAATCAGAGATGTATTCTCGATACCCCATTCCTTAGGTTTTCCATGGGCATTAAATTTACCGGTCCAGAACGTATTATAACCAGCTTCCTTCATCACCTGCGGCCAGCGCTTTAAGCTTTTATTGGCTCCTTGTGTATAACTAGGGTAGAATGTTCCATGGGTCAATGATCCGCAACCAGTTAACAGGGCAGCCCGGCTTGGTGCACACGTTGGAGTTTCGGTGAAAGTTTCAATCATCGAAGTTCCTTCATGAACCAATTTATCAATATTAGGAGTTTTTATATACGGATTACCCAATGCGTTAATTGCTGATGCCTGGTGATCATCTGAAAAGATTAACAGAATATTGGGTTGACTTACTTTTTTATCCCTTTCGGGTTGGTTTTGAACACATCCATATGTGCTCATTATTATTGCAATAAGTATAAGTATTCGACTCATCGTTTTTATAAGTTTAATTTGAATACCCAGGCATAATCACATGACAGATCATTTGCATGTAGCCTCGTGAGTTTTATTGTTATCCTGCGATTTAACTGGCATTAACACATATAACACCATAAATGCTGTAAGACAAATCCTTGATATTGAAGAATATTTCATGCTAAGTAGAATTACTTATTTCACCTTTGATATTTTAATCACATAAGCATAATCAGGCAGATCCCAGTTAGGATCATAATCAGGCATTTGAACCTCTATTCCATTTCCTTTCTTTTTGTAAGATAAATTCCCTTTTAAACCCAGAATGCTCACTTTTGCTCCCGGTGCAGTTGTTATGTCTTTTATAAGCATCTTTTTACCCGGCCATTTAGGTAGAATAGCATATACAGTCTCGCCTTTAGAGGTAAAAAAAGCTTCTTTAACCGCTTTACCCGGCAATGGATCAACCGTTTGTTGAAGTATATAGTTACCACCAACATACGACTTTCCCTCTTTAGGATTGTAGTGAGTATCTCCCTTTGACCACTGGCAGTGCCTTGCCCACTTGCGTGTTCCATAAATGGCTTCTCCATTTACATCGAGCCACGAACCGATCTGCAGCAAACGCTCCTGCATAATAACAGGAATTTTACCATCAGCAGAAGGTCCAACATTCAGCAATAGGTTACCTCCCATACTAACCAAATCGCACAACATTAAAACCAAAGCTTTAGGAGATGTATAATCTTCTATGTTTTCGTCCCGGTTGTATCCAAATGAGAAGCCCATGCCCCGGTTTTCTTCCCAAGGACGATCACCTTCCATACCTTCTACCTCGTATTCAGTGGTACGATAACCACCATGCTTGTGACGACAGCCTTTAAACCAACGGTCGTTAATTAGTACATAATCTTTACAAGGTGATTCATTGAATAACCATGTTAACAATTCTCCACTCTTCCAATAATCATCGCGTCTTTCCCACTCACCATCGGCAAATAACATATCCGGTGCATATTTATTAACCAAATCCTTAAACTGGGGATGATAATGATCTTTCACAAACTTCTCACCTGCTGCATTATACCATGGGTGATACCATTCGTAAAGGCTATAATACAAACCTGCTTTCAAACCGGCACCTCGCATAGCATCCATATATGGTCCCACCAAGTCACGCTTTGGGCCTATATCACCCGCATTCCATTTAAAATGTCTTGCATTCTGTGCTTGTTTATTGGGCCACAGAGTAAACCCATCATGATGTTTTGATGTTAGTACCACATACTTTGCACCTGCTTTTTTAAACAAGTCCGCCCACTCTTCCGGGTCATACAACTCCGCCTTAAACATTTTACCGAAATCATAATAACTGGATTCATCACCATACGTTTGCTTTTGGAACTCAGGTATTGCTTTATGATCCGGATTGTTATTACCAAAGATGCGACCGCTTTGAAGCCATTTCTGGTACCATTCGGTATAAGTACCGGCTGGCGACCAGGATGGCACTGCATAGGGCCCCCAGTGAATAAAAATTCCAAACTTAGCATCGGAGTACCATTCTGGTATGGGCCGTGCATCAATGGCCTTCCACAGCTCACTGGCATTATCCTTCTCTATTTTAACATCCCAATCTTTTTTGGTGTTATCCTGAGCTTTAAGTGTAAAAGATAAAATCCCGAATGTTAGTATAATTATATATTTTTTCATGAAATCTTTAATTAGTCAGATTATTTATTTAGCATCAAACGAAAAGCCTTTAAATACAAGTGTTTTCCATTATGATTCCTTTCTTTTAATTCGCTCAACCAATATGCTTATCTCCAAACTAAGCGAACACATTATCTCCTGGTCATTTCAGATTCTTTGTATTTCTTCAATAACTCCCTCATTTTCTTCACTCTTTCTGGATATTTCTCAAATAAATTATTGTGTTGTGAGGGATCCTCTTTGAGATTGTATAACAGGCCCGGATTTGTCTTTTGATATGTTTCATATTTTGCTTTCTCACTATACCATTTGGGCATTTTGGTGTGTTCGCCTGAATAAGAATCAATCAGCACCCAATCGCCAACACGTATAGCATAACGATCCGGCCATGTATTCTGTACCGTTGCTTCGCGGAAAGTAGTTTTTAGCTTCCTTCCTTTTAACAGAGGCATCAGGTTATAACTATCAACTGCCTCCTGATCGCTTAACTCATATCCTACAATGGCAGATATGGTGGAAGCTATATCGATTTGACTAATCACCTGATTGCATTTCGTTGCAGGTTTTATTTTTCCCGGCCATTTAACTACAAAAGGTACCCGGTGTCCACCTTCCCATGTATCGCGCTTCAGACCTCTTAACTCCCCCATACTTCTGTGGTTAAAATTGCGTACCCGATCATAGGCATATAGTTCCGGTCCGTTATCTGACGAGAAGATTATTAAGGTATTTTCTTCTAATCCGGCTTTTTCAAGTGCCTTAACAACGCGACCAACTACGTCATCTGTTTGAACTACGAAGTCACCATAGGCACCTGCATTTGATTTACCAACAAACTCTTTATTTGGAATAATTGGTGCATGCGGACACGGCAAGGCAAAATACAAAAAGAACGGTTGCCCCTTACTTTGTTTACCGATATATTCCTCTGCTTTCTTTGTTAAGGCAGGAAGCACGTCATATGGATTCCAGTCTTTTACCATTGGACCCGGTCTGAATTCCCAATGTCCTTCAGGAACATCTTTCCCGCTTAAATCTAAATCAACAGTTGGTGCTTCAACAAAGCGATCATTTTCAACGAAGGCATAAGGTGGGAAATTAATGGTTCCATCCCCAAAATAATAATCAAAACCTTGAGCCAAAGGTCCATCTTTAATAGCCTGATCAGTAACCAACTGTTCTGGTGAACAAGTACGACCATATTTCAATTGCTCAGGTTCTGAGCTAAATTCCCAATCCCAACCTAAATGCCATTTACCTACACACGCTGTTGAATATCCTTTCTCTTTTAACATGCGTGGAATCGTAAACTCATCTTTCTTAAATACCGAAGGTCCAAATGCCCACACAATGTCGTGCATACGCCTCCAATGATACTGCCCGGTTAGAAGTGCAAAACGTGATGGAGAACAAATACCTGATGAACTATGAGCATCGGTAAATGCCATTCCTTCATTTGCCAATTTATCAATATTAGGCGTTTGCAATTTAGCTTCCTTATTCTGATAGGATACATCGCCATACCCCATATCATCAGCATAAATGATAACAATATTAGGATGTTTTTTATTTTTAGAAACTGCTAAAGCATTGTATGTAAACATCAATATTGCAGCTATTACCACAAAATATTTCATGTTATAGTTTTATTGGTACAAATACCATGTATGATTCATCTTCTTTCTTTACCGCCAGACATAGCGTTTTTGGCACATTATTTTCCCGGTATACAAATGGCCGTTCCATTCTGTCCGGCTTAATAAAACTTCCATCCGCTTTTGGTATCAATTTCTGATGAACTTCCAGGAAACTACTTATTTAGTAGTTATACTGATGTTCTTTCGGATTATTCAAGCTCTCATCGGGATATGGAACAAGCTTATTTGTTTCAGTACTCGTTGGCCTTTGGGCTTTTACTTCCCTCAAATAATCGCTTAATTCTTCTGCCAGTTCCTTGGCCAGCTCTTGTTCTTTGAGCAATAAGTTTTCCTTTTCTCCTATGTCATTTTCGATATTAAACAGTTCAAAACCAGAATCGGTATAGTAGTAAATAAGCTTCCAATCACCCTTGCGAATTGCACTGTAGGTATCAATACCGGGCCCGTGTGGCCCCCAGTTATTTGGATAATGCCAGAATAATGAACGTGGTTTCTTGCTTCCCTTTTTACCCTTTAACTGTTTTGTAAAACTTATACCATCAATGTACTGACATTCTCCTTTTAAAGGTTTTACATCAGTCATCTCTAAAATGGTCGGATAAAAATCTTCAATAATAAGATAGTCATCACACGCAGTTTTGGCTTTAACAGTTCCGGGCCATTTCACAATCATAGGCTCACGAATTCCTCCTTCGTGAATTGATCCTTTACCACTTGATAAAGGCCAGTTGTGAGTATGTGGCTTACCCCCGCGTGCATGAGCACTTAAGCCGCCATTATCAGACATGAAAATTATAATGGTATTATCACCCAAGCCTTGTTCATCGATATAGTCCATTATATCGCCCAGGCTCTTATCCATTCCTTCTACCAAAGATGCATACTTGGCTTCAACGGGTTCCAAACCTGCATCCAGATACTTTTGTTCAAAACGTTTATCGCCCATTATTGGTGCATGAACGGCATAATGTGCCATATATAAAAAGAATGGTTTTTCGGCTTTAACAGATTTATCTACCGCCTTAATCGCCTCCCTGGTCAAAGCTTCGGTCAGGAATATATCTTTTCCATGATACTCCTCCAGCCCGGGAATATCCCAAACAGATGGTTTCTTCTTTGCAAAATTCTCTAATCCATAATATGTTGCCGGCCCTCCTGCTGCATGACCTGCAATATTAACTGTAAAGCCAATATTCACAGGATCTTCAGCTTTCGTACCAATCGCTCCAAAATGAGCCTTACCACAATGAATGGTCGTATAACCATTTTCCTGTAATACTTTAGGTAACGGCTGGGGCGTATAAACAGCGTTATTTAGTTCTTTGTTAACCCCTATCCCATTCATATTCCACTGTGGCATCTTTAAACCCTTTGGAGGATTTACCATCATTTTGTCTTTACGAAGTGTCCAGTTGGTCACCCGATGCCGGGCTGCATTCATCCCGGTCATCAAACTAACTCGTGTTGGAGAACAAACTGCACAGGCATAGGCCTGGGTAAATTTCATACCTTCATCGGCCAGACGCTCCATGCTTGGCGTATTGTATCGCTTATTAAAGTGCGTTTCCTTTTCCCAGAAAGGTACTGATGTATCCTGCCACCCCATATCATCAACAAGAAATAATACAATATTGGGTTTTGTTTGATCTTGCTTCTTAGATTCGGCCCACAAGTCACCCTTTAATGCCCAAATTAATAGGACGATTAATGCTAATTGTTTAATATTTTTCATTCCTGGATTATTAATAACATCGGTTTAGTACTTTCTTAAAATTATCTGCGGTAATATAATACACAACAACAGACTATTTAATCTATTTGCCAAATATTTCAATCTGGTTTAAGTGCAGTACTGTTGGCTTTTTACTATCAATGCCAATCTTAAGGTATCTGAACTTTTTACCTGAAATGGTTGCTCCCATACTATTGGTCATAAACGGGATATCCCATTCTTCTTGTATCGATTTGGCGGACCAATATTTATCCCACTTTTGTCCATCATTCGATATCCAAACAGTAAGGTTTTTCGCGTTGTGATGAGCATGTAATTTTCGATTATGAATTTGCACGCCATGCACCTCTTTAACTGCTCCTAAATCAATTTTTATGAATGGACGAACTTCTTTGTTGGTAATAAAAGCATAATCCTTAATTGCCATATCACCAAACAAAAGTTTTTCCTCCGATTTATCAGATAACTTATCATCCCGCGAGCTTAGCTCATATTTCAGACCTTTTGAGATTTTAGCTGCTCCCTGTATTTCATAATCACTGACAACTTTTTTGGTAGGTGACATTTGAACTGTTTCTTTAAATTTCAGCTCGATTACCTTTACGGGTCCCGGATAATTAATACCACTTAAGGAGAAGACTAACAGATCGTCTTTCGTTGAGAATGATACATCAGTTTTCGTTTTGAATATTTTTGCTGATACTATTTCCTGTTCCAGCTTAGGTAAGTAAATTTCTTTTGCGTCCGGATCGGTAATCATGATCCATGCCTTTTTTCCTTTACGGGTACTAACACCTTGCTTAAATGGATAAAAAGGGCCTCCGCGTGTTCCGTAAATCACTTCACCATGTTCTTTTAACCATAGCCCAAGTTCGTCCATCAAGGCAATTTGTTCAGCTTCGAAACTGCCATCCGGGCGAGGTCCGAGATTAATCATATAATTCCCGTTATTACCTACAACATTGACCATATCACGGATCAACTCATCAGAACTCATTAACTTCGGTTTAGGGTTGTATGACCATTGATCCTTATCAATTGTTACCCATGCCTGCCATGGATGATCCAACCAGGCAATAACATTATTACCATGTTTTACTAAGCGCTCCCTGTCCTGAAAATCACCGCAATATTTCAATCCATCCATATATAAATAATTATGGCGCCCAACACTACGGCGACCAATATCAATGCGGGAATTCAATAGTATATCTGGTTTAACTTCGTGGAATCGACGATATAAGCGTGATCCGACTTCGTGTGTATAGGTCGAATCCCATTCACCATCAAACTGAATGAATTCTAAATCATACTTATTTATCAGCTCAATACATTGGTTTTCAAAAAACTTGAAATACCGCTCCAGGTTCGGACTATCCTCTTTCTTTTCAAATAAAGGCCCGGGTCCGCCAAAGTTATATGGCGCCCAATCGGGATGGTACCAATCCAGATTTGAATAATAAGCTCCTAACATGATATTATGCTTTTTACAGGCTTTTGCCAGTTCTGCCATAATATCAACCTGATGTTTTGCGTTGGCCATGTCATAGTCTGAGTAATCTGAATACCACAAACAAAAACCGTCGTGGTGCTTGGCTGTTGGAGCCATATATTTGATGCCCCAACGCTTCATTAACCGCGCCCACTCATCAGCATCGAATTTGACTGGTGCAAACTCCTTGTAATAATTATCGTATGTCTCTTTAGGAATTTGCCGGCTTCTTGACCAGCTAATTTCCTCGCCACCTAAAGAGGATGGCCCCCAGTGAACACTTAAGCCTACTCGCAGATCCATCCATTTTTCCTGAGCTTCTTTGGGTGCCTTCAAGTCTGGATTTAAATCGCCTCCACCGCTTAATTGTGCTACTGCATTAATTGATAACAACACAAGAAGCATTGAGATGGTGCCTGCTTTAAATATCTTCATAGCTAATTATTTGGTTAAAATATCAAACTCGGCATACCCGGCTGCTACATCATTACTAATATTACTAATCGCTCTTAACTTAACATACCGCGCCTTAGCAGGTTCGAATGTTTTCTTCTGCCAAACAGGATGATTCTTAATATTTGAGAATTCACCTGATTGCTGTTTAGTCCAGCTTCTGCCGTTCATTGAGGTATAAAATTCATATTTAAAGATTATTCCCTTTGTCCAGCGACTCTGACCTGGTAAATATTGGAATCCATTTACTGATAATGTTTCACCTAAATCAACCACTAAGTCAATAGGCATTTTCTTAGCATTTTGAATCCACTCAGAGCCTGGCTTGCCATCCAGTACGGCACGGCTGCGCTTATCTTTAGTATTTATTACTTTCCACTTGGTTCTGTCAATATCAAAATCGGCTGATACAATTGAACTCCTGCGATCGCTTGTTGGATCCAATGCAATCACTTTGAGCGACACTTTCCCCTTTACCTCGAAAGGTGCTAAATATTTTGAGGATTGAGCAGTCGGTTCGGTTCCATCAGTTGTGTAATAGATATCAAGCTCTTTGTTTGCGGAATGAATGCTTACAACACCATTCTTATCACGACGAACGGTTGGACTTGTTATCAGTTGCGGTGCATTATACAATTCGATGTTTGAAATGGTTGGGCATGCTTTAGCATCATTTACAGTAAATCGGATTGCTTCAGCAGTTGTTGTTGGCAAACGCAGAATACGCTTATAACCAATCGTTGTTTCCTCTGCTATCCGTTCCCATTTGTCATCTGTTTTCACCTCAAGCGTAAATGCTTTAACCCGCTGACCTAATGCAATATATTCTTGTACCAAAAACCGGTTGAAGGTGATTGGTTTTTCAAACTCCATTTCAATGCTGGCTTTTTTTACAGCGTCATCAGTAGCCCAATAGGTATCTTTATCACCATCATTAACCTTATCAGCTCCAAACTTTCTTGAATTACCACGTGTATTTGAAACTTTAATCGCATTGGCCCTTTTCATTAAATTATCAGCCAGATCAGCTTCAATGGTTTTCTGCCATTCGATAACATTAGCTGCGTCAATTTCATGAATCAATCCACGTTCATCAACAGGGAAGTTTAATAAAGCTGTACCATTTCGTCCAACTGATTCATAGAAATAATCCATTAATCTTGGTAAGTCTTTTACTTTATGATCTTCTGATTTATGATAGAACCAACCAGGACGTATAGAGGTATTGATCTCAGCAGGCACCCAGTAATCGCCATCCTCGTGACCAGGATTAAGCTCTTTGTAGCGAGGCCAACCTGGCCATGCTTCATCGCGTCGTAATGTTGACCAGTTAGTTCTGCCACCTACACCACTTTCGTTTCCACACCATCTGATATCAGGTCCGGCGTCACTAAATATTAGTGCATTGGGCTGTAACTTGCGAACTAATTCAATGGTTGTTGGCCAATCGTAGTATGTTTTGCGATCCACCGAACGTTTCTCATCAGCACCTCCATAATAGCCGGTTCCTCCATTGGCACCATCGAACCATACTTCAAACACCTCACCGTAATTGGTTAACAAATCGGTTAATTGCTCACGGAAATATGTGATGTATTCTGGTGATCCATACAGCGCCGTGTTTCGATCCCATGGAGACAGATACACACCAAACTTCAAACCATATTTTTTACAGGCATCAGACACTTCACGCACCAAATCACCTTTACCACCGCGCCATGGTGAATTTTTTACGGAGTATTCTGTTCCTTCAAATGGCCATAGACAAAAACCATCGTGATGCTTACAGGTCAATACCACTCCTTTCATTCCGGCATCTTTGATGACTTTACACCATTGCTCAGCATCCAGTTCTTTTGGGTCAAAAGTAGATGCAGGAGAGTCTCCATACCCCCACTCCATATCGTTAAAAGTATTTAAGCCAAAATGGATAAAAGCATTTCGCTCCATTTCATTCCATTGAATTTGAGCCTCTGTTGGCACTGGTTGAACCTGAGCTGGTGGTTGAACATTATCGCAAGCTGACAATACAACTCCCATTAAAATTGTTGCTAAGAAATAGATTCGTCTCATATTATATTACAATTGTACTGTTGATTTTCGCTTATCAAGTCAATCAAAAGCTGAAACTATGATTAGTTTCAACACTTGATTGACATTAATCAATACCTACAATTTTAATTGTATTAACACCAACGAAGTGTCATAGATGTAAACAATTCTGTTCTGCTGGTAATGTGAGTGGGAAATAGAGATAGTAACGTATCAGATAAACAGTCATAATGATTAAGCAACTATAGCTGAATAGTCTCCTGTTTAAACTTAAAACAGGTTAACACTCGTCGCCTGAGTAAGATGATACGGATCGTATCTTTTATTACAGCTTGCAAATAAAGATGCGATCCTTATATGGCGATTTTCCCCTTTAAATAGTCAGATGGACTGCCACCAAATTGCTTTTTGAAACTCCTCGAAAAATGTGAGGCTGTACTAAAACCCGTTAGATCTGCTATTTCACTGATGGGATAATTTTTGGTTTTTAATAGCTTACAGGCCTCCTGCAGTCTTATTTGCATGATAAAATCACTTGGCGTAAGATTACACAGTGCTTTTAATTTGGTGTGCAGATTAACCCGACTCATATTTAGGTGATCGCTTAGCATCTGAACAGAAAAATCGGGTTGATTAATGTTTTCAACTACCAGCTTATGCGCATCATCCAGTAATTGCTGATCCAATCCACTTAATTGGCTGGTATCGATTTTTTCGGTACCGCCTTGTTTATAGCTTGATGCCAGTAATTCGCGATTCTTTAAAAGGTTCCGAATCAGGCTTTCAACATGTTCTAAATTAAAAGGTTTCGATATATAGGCATCAGCTCCAATGTCCAATCCTTTTACGATATGTTCGGATTCACCCAAGGCTGTCAGTAAGATAATTGGAATGTGCGAAATTTTAATGTCTGACTTAATCTGCCGGCAAAGCTCCCAGCCATCCATCTCGGGCATCATCACATCACTTAAAATGATTTGCGGTTGTTCCTCATATGCTTTTTCAAGAGCTTCGCGTCCATTCTCCGATTCAATCAGCAGATAATGTTGCTCAAGCCTGCTTTTTAGAAAGGCCCTCAACTCTGCATTATCTTCAACCAATAATACCTTTGTAAGGTCTTTTTCCGCTTCAGGCAGGTTGTCGATTACATGTTCCTCTATATCCACATCTTGGTGCGAACTTAATTCTTCGTAAGGTAAACTAAAAGTGAAACAGCTGCCTTTGCCCAATTCACTCTCAACTGATAGTTGTCCCTGGTGTAATTCAACAACTTCTTTGGTTAAAGCCAGACCTACTCCACTACCTTCAGCTTTGAATTCTGAATCCTCAGCCCGGTAAAATAGATCAAAAAGCTGCTGCTGATCATCTTTACTGATGCCAACACCTGAGTCGGAAACAGTAACCAGACAGCGCTGACCTTCTACCTTTAAATGCACTTTAACAGCCCCTTCTTGTGTAAATTTTATGGCGTTTGATAGCAGGTTATAAATCACCTTTTCAATCAAACTTTGATCCAGATTCATGATCAATTTGTCCTGAGCAGATTCGAATGATAATGTGATATTCTTTTGCCTGGCCCAATGTTGAAATGATTCACAACTACTTTTAATAAGGCTTACCAAATCCAGATGGGTCCTTTTAAGCTGAATGGCTCCTGACTCTATTTTTCGCAGTTCAAGCACCTGGTTAACCAACACTTTCAGTTTATTGGCATTTGAATGAATGGTTTCCAACTCTTTTGATTGTGCTCCCCGTTTGGCATATCGGCTCAACAATTCCTGAACCGGTGCAATAATTAAAGATAAAGGTGTTCTGAACTCATGCGATATATGTGTAAACAACCTCAACTTAAGCTGATTTAACTCCTCAATGCGTTCCCGCTCTTTATGCTCATAATCCAAGCGGTTTTTAAGCAATTTGCGCTCTAAGGAATAACGGTAGATTACATACAGAATGATTAAAATAATACTCAGATACAAGACATAAGCATAAATTGTCTGTGTAAAAGGGGGCTTAACAATGATGGTTACCTTGGAAGGATCGCTCCAAACCTCATCACTATTGGCAGCACGTACCATAAAGGTATAAATGCCCGGTGGCACATGACCGTAGTTGACTGTACGTCGATTCTTAAGGTTAAGCCAATCGGTATTAAAACCTTCGAGTCGGCAGGCATATTGAATCTTCTCCGGATTGGCATAATCAATACCGGTAAAACTAAAACCAAAAGATGACTGATTATAATCAATTACCAAAGTATCGTTATTGATGTGCATCCGCTCCTTTATTTTTGTAGTCACGGTATTGTTATCCCTCACCTCTTCCAGAAAAGCACCATTTAGAATCACATTGGGAGCGTTCGGATTTGTTTTAATCTGCTCCGGATAAAAATAGTCAATGCCTTTTTCTCCTCCACACAGCATTTTACCTGAATAAGAGAGAAACATGGAGTCGTCAATGTATTGATTATTGATTAAACCATCGGCATAATCAAACACTTCCAGGTTTCCATTCTCCACATTCATAGCAACCAGTCCACTGTTGGTTGTAAACCAGATATGACCGTTTTTATCCTGGGTTATTCCATGAACCACCTGACTTGACAAGGATTCGTCCTGAATAATTTTAATCTCGTGGTTATCCGGGCTAATTCGGTTTAAACCGCCACCATTGGTACCTACCCAAATATTGTCGGCCTGATCTTCGTACAAGGTATTGATCCAGCTTGATGATAATTTGAAGGGCTTATCTTTATGGGCTGCATATTGATTAACATGTTTTGTATCTGCATCAATGTGATACAATCCATAAACGGTACCAACCCATATATCATGATTTCGATCCTGCATCAGGCAAATTACACTTGCAATATTTCCTTCTGCCACCTTTTTTATTTCCTTTTGCTCTTGGTCGTATAGATATAATGCCTGCGAACCTATCCATATATTACCTGAATGATCTGTTAAAAGCGCATTGACACTAATGCCTTCAAAGAAATTATTGCCGGGTAAAGGCACATCACTCAATACACCACTGGAAGGACTATACTTCAGTAATCCTTTATTATAACTGGCCAAAAAGATATCTCCGTTCCAGTCAATTGTGATGGCATTGATAACGGTACCTTTGGCAACATACTCTTCAACTGTCATATTATGCTGGTTGATACGGCATAGTCCATCGAATGAAGCCGCCCAAAGCTGGTTATTCTTATCCTCCAGAAAATTGGAGAAATTACCATGAGGTGCATCTGGGGTCTCATTGGTGTATTTGAGGTTGTAAAACCTTTTTTGCCAGTGCGGTACTACATTCACCCCATTGTGTACTGTGCCTATCCAGACGTTATGATCCCTGTCGGCATACAGACAACGAATAGCATCAGTTGAAATGGACTGGGATGATGATTGTGAATTAATGTTTTTAATCGACAGTTTGTTATTGAACTCCACTGTATAGATGCCTTTTCCATCGGTGGATATCCACAGTTTATCATCTGAAACAACCATGGAAGTCACCACAATATCAATGTCCTCATTAAAATCACTTCCAAGGCCTTGGGCAAAATCCTTTAAACGCAATAATTCCTTTCCGTCATATACCCACACACCATTATAATCACCTATCCACAGGAGATCTTTGTATTGTGTCCAGCTCCTAACTGCAACGGATGGTACCTTTATATCTTCTACAAATTGGCGCTTTCGCGAATTGAATAGTTGTATTCCCTGATTGCCATACACCCAAAAATGTTCATCATCTTTTTTGCAAAATAGATGAGATGAACCACGATCATCAAAGCTAATATCAACCTCTTTTTGACAAGGTTTTAAACCCAGCAATCCATAATTATTGGTTGCCAGCCATTTCAAACCACCCGACTCAATAACATCATTTACATTGGTAATTTGCCTATCGCCAAAAGTTATTGATAAGGGTTCGAAACCATCATTATCTGGCAGATAACAATCAATACCAGCTCCATTTTTTACCCATATTTTGGAGTTACTGTCAACAAAAACATTTTGAATATGACCATTACGCAGGTTTCCTTTTCCCGGTGATGGATAATAATTGCGGCAGGAATATCCATCGTAACGATTCAAACCTTCACGAGTACCTATCCAGATATATCCCAGGGAATCCTGAGCAATACACCCAATTGTATTTTCAGTAAGTCCTTGTGCATAGGTTACCTCTTTAACTTTAATACCATTGGCCAACAATGTTGTTTGGGCAATTAAGTATAAAGCTAAAACACTCCTTATTACTTTATTTAAAGGAAATATCAAACCGTCGCTTCTTATTTTTCCTTTCGAAACTAGTAACTTTTCGATAGTTCACAAAATTGAGGGTAATATGTACACGATTTGTTTACCAATTATAGTAAAGAGTAAATTTGATTTTGAGTGGAATGGATGCGGTTTAAACGGGACGTCTCGCTGGGACATGCTGACAGCTCAGTATCCAATTTTATTAGTGGTGGTTATTTTAATACTTCCATTTCAACATACCCGTAAGTACAATTCTCTTGAGGTCTAAAGCTGCGATAGAATACAATTGTTGAATTAGAACTCCATTTTAATTTTTGAATTTCAAAATATGGAATGCTTTTCTCGAATATGATTTCGACCGATTCACCTTTTACTCTATATAGGCTTAAATAGCCAACTTCATCATAATAATCAAAGCTCAAGGTTAGAAAGTGGTTCCTATCTGGCGAGAATAATGGTTCCCCAGATAATGAAATGATTCTTCCATCATTTAAGCTGTAAAGGTAATCACCTGTTCCTTCCCAAAAATTGCCCTTAATATGAACCATTTTCAGTCCAGTGAGGGTTTTCACATAGTTATATTTCTTAAAAGGTTCACCTTTAGAAGTTTCATTTTCTA
>NZ_CEXQWX010000098.1:0-23149 GCF_982718395.1 Carboxylicivirga sp. | reverse complement strand
AGTTGTAGCAGGTATTCTTTATAGGACTCCACAGGTAGAGACCGCTGAATGAACCAACCAGGTACGTATTTTCATCTTTCTCTTCGAACACGTTAATACCCATGACAGAAACAGGAGGTTGGTTAGGAATTTTCACCATTTCTTTAAAGTCAGGTGTTAATGCATGCATGCCTTTCGATGTAGAAACAAAGTAAACATCGTAATGACTGTTATAGCGGATAGCTCGCAATTGATCATACCAGGCATTAGGGGTATCCAGCATAGTAAAAGGGATGCTTTTAACCTGAGCATTGGCAATAGCAATTAGCAAGGGTGGACGTAAAAATATGCCAGTGAAGGTCGTGAAAACTAAAAAGATGATGGCGTAATAGCCAATTTTATTATGCCATTTCACTGAAAATCGAAAAGCCTTCTTCCGTTTGTTGGCAGGTTTTAGTTTCTTTTTTGCTTTTTTGATAATAGAGGGGGAAATAAACCAGATTAGACCTGTAATTGACAAGAAGATAAAGAGGATGGCAATAGCATCAACCAGTATTTTACCACTGATACCCAATATCTCGCCACTGTGCAACACCCATATGGTTTTAAACAGGCTGGTCTTGCCATTATAATCAGCTGGAGTAGGAAGTTCTCTAACCTCCATCTGGTTATCGTTAAGGTTAAGATGTACTAGTTCACTTCTGGTTAAAATCAATAATTGATTATCGACCTCGATTAAGTCAGTAATTCGTTCATGCTCAATTCCAAGTTCTACTTTACTCCATTGCTGTTCATGATATTCATATAGGCCAAACAAAGTACCGGCAAACAGCCGCATGTTATTGGTTCTGATTAGTTTTGAGACTTTACGATTATCGATTCCTTGCGGGAAACCAGTATTAAAATCACTCCATTGTTTTGATTCATTATTGTATATCCAGCAACCTACATTACCGTAATGCAGGCTTTGGCAACTATCTAATTCAATGCTGCCCTTTAAAGCCGCATTATTCCAGTTTTTGTATTGATAACTTGATGTTAAGGTGCTTCGTGGTATGTCAATTGAGCTGACTAATTGTCGATGATTTAACAGAATGCCAGAAATAGCAAATAATAGCAGGAAGACAGTTAAAACGATGCCAACCCATTTATGGTATTTACGCCAGAATTTCATGACGACGAAAATAGAAACTATTCGGTAATTATTTACGCATTAAATAAAAATCCCCACATTTTGGGATTAAATGTGGGGAATAGGAATTAATTTAATATTGACCGTAAATCCAGTTATTCAGTTTTGGAAATAAAACATCCATTAATTGTCCTGTTTCTTCTGACGGTTTCTTGCAATCCATTCGTAGATATTGATCTGCCGGGAATATATCGGGTCGAATATATTGCATCTCTTGCCACGAACGAAAACCAAGCAGGAAGGGTGTCAACAAATCTTCGGGAATACTCATCAGATAATCGGTTGTTTGATTATCACCTGTTACCTTAGTCAGGATACCGTCATTCCATTTGAGGTGTATTTTAAACGAATAACAATCTAATGTTACAACGCCGCTTAATCCGCTATACACACTTTCTGCTATACGGTTTTCCAATAGTGAACCAATCTTGCTGATAAATTTCACAGGATTAACAAGTTTTATTTGCCAGGCATAAGAAGGTTTAAGAACAGCCCCATATTGAATCGCATGCTGAACAAGCTGATGATCATTGGGCAGGTTAAGACGTATATATGGCTTATTGCGTTCAAGGGCTTGCTGTTTCAAAAAGCTGAAAACCGCTTCTAGTAAATCATTGGGCATTGTGTGACTACATTCTGTAATAATCAATCCCTCACCAAAACCTTGTTTTAAAAACCGTAGGAAATATTGCTCACCTTTATACTCAACGATAAACACCTCGCTGGCATATTCTGTCGATAATGATTCTGTCAGAATATATTGCCATTGTTTGGCCGTACGTTGGGAAGTGATGTCATACTTCAGTGATGATCGGTTTCCTTCTGAAAGTAAAAATGGAATATCCTTTAGCCCTGCTTTACGAATTGGTGTATTGCTAAGTTCTCGAATAGCAAAAATAGGTACCTCAGTATGATGCTCCATTGGTAAAGCATAATGATAACCAAGGCGATGGTAAAAACCGGGTATGCCTTGAATAACAGCCAGATCATAGTTTTCATTGCTTAACTCATTGTCAAACTGTTCATTAATTCGTTTCATTAATCCTTTGCCGCGGTGTTCTTTTAATGTGCCGACAATACCCATTTCTGCTGCCTTCAACCTAACGTTTTTAAATTGCCATTGCCAAGGTATAAGTGCAAAGCCTGAAACAATCTCTTTTGTATCGGTTTCTTTAGCAACAAACCAATTCCTGGAGCCCATTCCAGGAAAGTGAAATGTTAATGTCTCTGCTAAATCTCCAACTTTTTCAGGATTAAAAACTTCGTTAAATAATTTAGAAAGCTGTTTTACTTCGTTATTGTTTTCAGCTCTTGTAAATATGTAATTACTCATGATTGTATTAGTTAATAACGTTTCTTAATGTTACGACGTTTCATGTCGCGCACCAGTTTGGATAAATCTTTACCCTT
Source organism: Carboxylicivirga sp. (assembly GCF_982718395.1). Classification (NCBI taxonomy): domain Bacteria; kingdom Pseudomonadati; phylum Bacteroidota; class Bacteroidia; order Marinilabiliales; family Marinilabiliaceae; genus Carboxylicivirga; species Carboxylicivirga sp. Next base: position 20,568 of record NZ_CEXQWX010000098.1, on the reverse strand, counting down.
TTGCTTTTTGTCTTGTTGCGATGCAGCATAGTGTTCTGCTTCATTTCTTAGTTTGATATAACTGGCATAGTTTTCTTCCTGAAGCAGACCATCATTAAGTGCTTTTATTACTGCACAGTCAGGCTCATTAGTGTGTGTGCAATCTTTATATCTGCAATAGTTACCAAGTTGACTAATGTCATCAAAGGTTATAGCAACTGAATCAAGATTTTCAAGTGCAAGACCAAATTCACGAACACCTGCTGTGTCAATGATCAGGCTTCCGTTGGGCAGCATAAATAATTCGCGCGATGTGGTAGTGTGCTTACCTTTTCCAACGGCTTGACTCACTTCATTTGTCTTTTGAGCATCTTGACCCATCAAACTATTTAGCAAGGTACTTTTTCCTGCACCTGAAGAACCAACCAATATATAAGTCTGCTCTGGTAAAAGTAGTTGCTGAATCTCCTCAATCCCTACCTGATTTAGAGCACTGACTTTATAGATTGGAATCTGTGGCAAGTTGTTTTTTACCTGATCAATTAAATCTTCGCTTTCAGCAGTTAAATCCGCTTTATTTAAAACGATAACTGGTGAAATGTGCGCATCAGTCAAAGCAGTTACCATTCTTTCAAGCCGGCGTGGATTAAAGTCTCGGTCGAGGCCTTGAACAATAAAGGCCATATCAACATTTGAGGCAAAAACTTGCTTATCGCTTTTCTTTCCGGGTATTTTTCGTGCTAAAACACTAAGTCGTGGCAATACTTCTGTGATAATACATTGTGATTCGAACACTTGTATTTTTACCCAGTCGCCGGTTTGCGGCCTTTCTTCGTTTGTAGAAGAGAATAGCAGTTGACCGGTTAATTCACCTTTGAGTATGCTGTTGTTTGTTATAACATCGAAGTTGGTTTTGTTAACACAACGAATACGTCCCACCTGGTTTATTGGTTCGTTAATTGACAGTTGCCGGCTGTAATACTGCCAGCCATATTGTTTGATATTGAATGTCATTGCAATTCTGGTAATACACTATCTATTGATAGTTGTTAATTATAAATGTTATAGAAAAAAGGGAGTACCACAGACAGGCCGACAGTTTTGTCGAAGAATAAACTCTGTAAAGACAGGCCTGTCTTTACTTCACCAGAATCGTATTCGTTAGTGCCATAAGCCACAAAAATATAGATTTTATTCGAAACAGGAAAAAATCCCAATAAATGGTGATTGTAAGGAATCAGGTGCATGTTTATTTTTGCATCGGTTATTAAAAACAAGTCATATTATAAGCGATTTTAATTTATTGGTTATTAAACAATCCCAACCATTGCGTCAGCCAGACGATGGTTGGGATTTTTAGTTAATGATTAAAGGTACTTACTTAAATCGCGTTTTCTGGAACCAGTTTTCGTTAAATGTTAAACCTAAGCGTATGGTGTTGAATTGTTCATAAACCAAGCCAGCATTAGTGGTTCCGGTTTGTTTATATTCGTAGGCAATATTGATGCGTGAGCCACCCCGCATAGGAAGTGTTAAACCTGCGGTGATACCTTTTGAATCGATATCTTGTCCTTGTATAGAAAGGTATTCCTGATTGTAAAAGGCGCCAATCCGGTAGTGCATACGCTTAGAGTAGGAGCGATGGTGTCTGGTTGAAGCATATTGCAAACCTACACTTCCTCCATATGTGTCGCGTGTTTCTCCGCTGGAAATGGATAATTCAGAGTTGCTCCAGTTGTTATAACTAAAGTCAGTGGCTAATGTCCAGCCTTTGCTGGTTTGGAAACCAAGACCCGTTTTATAGCTTAAAGGTATAAAAGCATTATCAAGATTCTTAGTACTCGAACTCAGATCTGAAGTAAAGTTATTATAGATACGATGCTCGTAATAAGTATCCAATTCGGTTGAAATATTAGCAGTGGCACCCAACGAAAAAGTATTTTGTCCAATTCTCTGATGCCATTGAAATCCATATTCAAACAATATTGTTGAAACATTATAGTTTCGTTCATTGTAAGTTGTTTCCCCTATTAAACTTGGATAAAAGGAGGTTTCGATAATATCACTCGATCCCCAAAGGTATGAGGCACTTAACCCTAATGAGAAACCTTTGAATAATCGTACACCATTATGCCAGCTTAACTGAGAAATACCACCTTCTCCTTTATATTGAACAGGATACTTATCGGTTGTCCCAAGTATGTATTTCTCGCCATTTATTTCGTAACCAATACTTGAGTAGGGTGACAAGCTAAATCCCATACCCCAGTTTTTTCCGGCACGAAATCCAATGCTTATCGAGCCGATATTAGCATCAAAATTACTTTGAGTATCAGTATTGGTTTCGTAGTTGGAGAAACTCATGTCACCTTGAATATTAAAAATAAATCGGGCACTATCTAAAGAACTGTATGATGCTGAATTCAGATTATTAAGAAATCCGGTTGATCCTAATGAAATACCAGTATGTCCCATTCCGGCAGAGGTGACATCGGCCTTTGATTCAATAATACCAATACCAAACCTTGAGTAAGTAGATGAAGTGTTATTCTGACTCCATAGAACAAAAGCCGGCAGCCAAAATAGTATCAATAGTGATAGTTTATTCTGTGTCATAGTAATAATAATAAAGCAATAATTCAGATGGATTTGAAGTGACTGTCTGATCATTAATGGCTAACCAGGAAAAAGAACTGCCCATATCAGCATCCGGTAGTGTAATAACCAGTCCCTGATCTATATCAACCACGGGTTCCAGAAGACGGGTATTCAGGTAGCCTGTCAGGTCAAAAGAGTAATAGGTGTCTTCGTGATACATTTTATCAATTGTTAACTGACTGGCGACCGGATTACCATTGCTATCTGTCAGGTAACCCCAAATTTCATTGGCCCGGTAAATATCAGCGATGTAAATACTGGCAGGTAAATCAGATGTTTTCATAAGTGTCATATCAGGTCTGAGGTTTAACACCGCCTTCACTATATATCCTTTGGTTTTAAGTTCCAGCAGGTTATTTAAAGTTGGAAAATCGATTCTGAACTTAAGCCCGGAACCAGATTGAAGCAACACAACTTTGTCCGATTCGCCTGACTTAAGTGTGCTTTTTCCGTCGCTTATTTGATTATAAATAACCGATTGATCGTTGGAATTTAGTTGGTTAAATTGTAATGTACTATTCGATAGCGGGAAGTCATTGGTGATATCTTCCTGCTCAAGCCCGACAATATGCGAGTACAGGCGCAGGTAGCAAGAGGTATCGCTTACAGTAAAACCCATTGCCACTTTAGTCAGGTTAGTGTCACTCCGAAAAACAAACCCTTTAAATTGCTCGGCAAATAAGGTGGTTTTATCAACATGGTTTTTGTTGGTGTTTAAGAAGTCGATTATTTCGTGAGCAAATGCATCATCCAAACGAAGTGTGAGTTTTTCTTTTTGCTGCGGATAAGGCCGAAAGGATGTCTGTGCTATCGGCAGTTCATCATACGAAAAGGAGCTTGTATTATAAAGTTTTCCATCATCGTGTGTTTCAATTTTTTCGTTTAAACGGTGAGTCTGAAAATGGGCATCAACAGTAGTGTCGCCAATGGAATAAGCATTGGGCTTTAGGACAACTACCAGACTGTCGAATACTTGTTTCTCATCGTCCCAACTATAGCTTGTGGGATAATTTAAAGAGAAATATGACAGAGCCTCCTGGCCTCCCAGGATCGGATGTCGATAATGCCCGACTAAAGCATTACTGGTTGAAGAGGTGACAATTGAATCGGCTTTAAAGGTTGATAATTGCATGGTCACCGTATCGATCAGTGCTGTGTATGTTGGAAAACTTATAAAGTCATCTCCCAAATCCAGTTCACCTTCCTGGCAGGCCTGGCTGCCAAGAAGCAGCAAAAACAGAAATGGTATTAAGCGATAATTGAATAGTTGTAAACGCATAAAATCAAAAGTTAAATGTTGCGAATGGTTCACAAATAAAATTGTTGAATGCAATAAGTTTAAATCTTATCAATATCAGACATCAGCACTTCAGCGAATAATCATTGCATTTCAACGAACAGTTTATTGAGGTTAATTACCCGGCCATATGCCGTTGATTTAAGTTTATGGGTTGAAAGACGATAAAAAAGCTGCGTTAATCGAATTGATTTATCGCAAAAAGTTATTGCATATAGATTTGAACGAACTTAAAAACGAACAACAATGAATTATACTAACCGTTTGATCTTGGCAATGCTTTTTGTAACAAGCCTGACATTTACTGCCTGCAGTTCCAGCGACGACGAGGAGGAGTTAATGGGTAACTGGATTGAGTTGGGCTCATTTGAAGGTGTGCCGAGAAGCGATGCTGTTGCATTTGTAATTGATAATTATGCCTACGTAGGTACAGGTTATGATGGGGTAGAAGACGAACGCCTGAAAGATTTCTGGCGATACGATGCTGAAAAGGATTTCTGGACACAGGTAGCACCTTTTGGTGGTGTTGCCCGTAATGGTGCAGTTGCTTTTTCTGCCGGAGGAAAAGGGTATGTTACCACTGGTTACGATGGAAAGGATAAACTTAACGATAACTGGGAATATGATGCGACTGCCAATACCTGGATGCAAAAAGCAAACTTTCCTGCTTCAGCCAGATATGGTGCAGTATCATTTATGCTCAACAACAAAGGATATGTTGGAACAGGTTATGATGGTAATATCTTAAAGGATTTTTGGGCTTATTCACCCGAAAGTGATTCATGGGAACAAAAAGTAAGTATTGGCGGTAAAAAGCGTCGTGATGCCGTGGCTTTTGTTATTGATGAAAAGGCCTATGTGTGCACAGGTTCGGATAACGGACAATACCTTGATGATATGTGGGAGTATGATGCTACGGCCGATACTTGGACCCAAAAACGAGATATTGGTAAAGATGCCAATGAGGATGAAAGTTACGATGATGAATACGCGATTGTTGGTATTAACGGGACGGCATTTACTATGAATGGTTTAGGTTACATTACAACAGGTGGACCTGGCGCGGCGGGCGCACTTACCTGGGAATATAATCCTGATAGCGATGTGTGGGAGCAACGCAGTAATTTTGAGGGATCACCACGTTATTCGGCAGTCTCATTTGTCATCAATAATCAACCATTTGTGGCCACAGGTAACAGCGGCGGCTACTATTTTGATGATGTCTGGACATTTAAACCCAACGAGGAACAAGATGATGATGATTAAAACTAAAACTTTTGCTCATATTCCAATGCGTCACCTGCTTAGGTGGGGCATTGGCATTTTATTACTGTTGACTCTGAGCATTTATTTCTACGAATCTCAAACGATATATACTTACCATGTATATGAAGTAGGTGGGGGTTATGCATACCAGATTAAGAAATCCGGTAAGGTATTTATCCAGCAGGATTTTGTTCCAACTCTCGAAAACTATCAACCATTTAAAGAAAAAGAACATGCCCAAAAAGCTGCTAAGCTGATGGTGGATAAATTAAAGGCAAAGAAAGTACCAGCTTTGTCGGCTCCGGAAATAAACGAAATAATTAACTAGTACTTTGCAGTATCCATAGCTTTGAGGATGATTTCAGAAGCCTGCACTTGACGCTTAAAACAGGTGGGTTTTCACATAGTTTTATTAATAACACCTTCTGCCCACCAAAAACATTAATTTTATCGTTTGCTAAACGGAATATTCAGCTTTACTCGGGAGGATAAAGTCAAAGTAAGAGATGCAATAAATACTACATTAGCCGTTAGTGTATAACGAGTTAATTGATAGGAGCTATTGTATGTTGTTCATTGTAGAGTTATTTAAAACTAAACAACACAGAATGAAATATTTACAGCTAGCTTGTTTAATGCTAATTTTTGGAACTAATATATGGAGTCAGGAAACAATTCGTTTTTTTAAACAAGATTTTGATGTGTCAAAATATCAAAATGAAGAAATTGATTTCTATTTAAAATGTAAAACAGGGAATAATACCGAATTGATAGTGAGAGCCTTCTTTGATTCTAAAAAAGGAAAGTATTTAGGATACCAAACTTTAAAAAGTTCTATAGAAGAAACAGACGGCTTATGGAGCATTTACAAGGGTAAATTCAAAATTCCTGTAAAAGCAGATAACCTGGATATGGGGATTTTAACTTCATCTTTTCCTGAATCCATAAATCTTTCAGAATTAAGAATATTCAGTAATGGTAAAAATATCTACTCGACCAATTTTAAAGTTTTAGATGAAAATGCCGACATATACAACTATAAAGTAAGTGAGGAAAATAAGGATGATATCGAAGGTTTAAAATTAACAATAGATAAGAATGTCTTATATGGAAATAATCTAAGAACAGGCAATACAATTGAATTGAATGGAGTTAGATTTTATTATGAAATATATGGAAAGGGCGAACCTGTTTTATTATTACATGGCAATAAACTCTTTTCGATATCAGATAGATTATTTAAAGGAAAAATATAAAGTAATTGCAGTTGATAGTCGTTGTCAAGGCAGAACTTCTTGCAATAAAACAAAACTCTCATATGTACAAATGGCTGATGATATGAATCTTCTGTTAGATTCATTGCAGATAAACAATGCTTCGGTGTTGGGATGGAGTGACGGTGGGAATACAGGTATTCTAATGGCAATGAAGTACAAGAATAGAATTAAAAAATTGATCGTAATGGGAGCTGTCTTAAACCCAACAGAAAATGCAATAAAATCGGAAATAATTGAATCATTTAAAAAGAATGTGAAACAGGCAAAAGTTGTTGGATTATTTAATAAGCAAGTAAGAAACTATGCGCAGATAAGCAGTATGTGTTTGAAACATCCAAATATAAATCCCGAGGAATTAAATTCTGTAGAAATTCCAGTTCTTGTTTTAGCAGGAGAAAATGATGTTGTCTTAGAATCACATACGCGATTAATTGCAGATAACTTAAAATATTCAGAGCTTCATATTTTATCAGGTTTAACACACGATGCTCCTATTGAAAACCCGGTTGTATTTAATGAAATAGTTGATTCCTTTTTGGAAAGGAACTAACAATTATCTTATTACCCAAATAATTAAACGGCGGTATTCAATACTCGTCGTCCGACTAATGCGCATTGAATCAATTGTTTGGATGTCGAGTGATGCAGTAAAATTAGACCTGATGAGATATTTCCAACAACTCATCGGATGAATATAAGCAGTTTGTTAATATTCATCCGATGAGTGATTACATGGTAATAACAAAAAGCCGTTCTACAATTTGTAAAACGGCTTTTCTTATAAATTCAGAAATTATTATTTCTTTTTACCTTTTTTAGCAGCTTGTGCCTGCTGGCGTTGCATATCTTCAAGGCGTTGCTGAAATTTCGATTTCTTCGTTGGTTTCTTCTGATTCGCTTTTAACTTAGCTAACAAAGCATCCTCATCAACAAAACGACGGATCAGTAGAGTCTGTCCAATAGTGATTAAGGTTGAGATAAAATAGTAGTAGCTCAAACCTGAAGCATAGTTGTTAAAGAAGAACAGGAACATTACAGGCATCATATACATCATACCTTTCATACCAGGCATTTGTTGAGTGCTCTGTGTCATCTCCTGATTTATTTTGGTATATACGATATTGGTAATAGCCATTAACAAACAAAATAAACTCACATGGTCGCCATAGAACGGAATCTCAAATGGTAACTGAAGAATTGAGTCGTATGATGATAAATCATCAGCCCATAAGAACGCTTCACCGCGCAACTCTATTGAAGCAGGGAAGAACTGGAACATGGCAAACAGAATTGGCATCTGCAGCAACATCGGCAAACATCCACCCATAGGATTTACGCCAGCCTTCCGGTATAAAGCCATTGTGGCTTGCTGACGCTCCATCGCTTTTTCTTTCGGTATCTTGTTATTAATCTCTTCAATTTGCGGTTTCAGCACCTTCATCTTAGCCGTAGAAACATAGGACTTGTATGTAAGCGGGAAGAGGATCAGTTTAATCAGAATGGTTAGTAACAAGATGATTAAACCATAATTACTGATAAAACCTTCAAAGAAATGGAATACCTCAATAACACCAAGGTTGATGTAACGCAGGAATCCCCATCCAAGATAAACTAACTCACGAAGCTGATATTCTTCTTCATATGGTTTTAATGTTTTGAAATCGTTAGGACCGAAGTAAAATTGAAAGTCCAGATTATCATTTCCCGTGAACGGTACATTTAATAATGCACTGGCATTCATAATAAGGCGATCTGTTTTTTCTTCAGGTGCCTCAGTGGCAACCTCACCACTTACGAAATTGTTTTTGGCAATAAATACTGACGAGAAAAACTGATCTTTAAAAGCTACCCACTTTACCTTCGTGCTTAACTTTTCGGTATCAGAACTGTGTGCGTTTATGTGATCAACAGCTTCCTGATCAAATTTAAAATAAATACCAGCACGTTGGCGTTCAAAGTCAGGTGCCTTTTCCAAGGCATCCATCTGCATTTTCCACTCAATTCCTAATGCACCGGTAGCAGTTGACATGATGCTTCCCATATCGTTAGTTGTGATATTGAAGTCAGCCATATAGCTATCTTCAGGCAAAGCATATGAAAATGTCAATTGACCTTCTTTGGCATTAACTACAAAATCAGCTTTATTTGAAGCCGTTGAAGCTACATCAAAGAAGAGATCATTAGTGTGGAAATTACGATTGCTGTGAGTAAAGTAAAAACCAAACTTATTCTGATCGCCATTCATCAAAATCAATGGCTGACCATCGTGTGTTTTATAATCTTTTAATTCAACCGAGTAGATGCGAGCACCCTTGGTTGAAATCTTCATTTTAATCAGGTTGTTTTCCAGAGTCACAAAAGATTGTTCACCATTAGCAGCATCAGCAAAGAAACCGTATTTATTGTTCAGTTCCTGAGCTATGGTTGCTGAATCTTTTTCGACTTCTTCCACCTGTTCTTGCTGAGCTTTAATGGCAGCGGCTTTTGCTTCTGCTTCCATTTGAGCTTGCTCAACCAGGGCAATAGAATCTCTGCGACGCTGCTGCTCGGCCAGTTCTGCTTCCGATGGCTTATTCATCCACCAAAAGAAGCCCAGAATAATGGTAATCAGTATAATTCCGGTTATCGAATTCTTATCCATTGTTTTAGTTTGTGTGTTAAGTTTATTCTTGAATTGCGGCTTTAATAAAGGCCATAAATATTGGATGCGGTTTCAGTACAGTACTGCTGTACTCAGGGTGAAATTGTACACCAGTGAACCACTTATGATCAGGAATCTCCATGATTTCAACCAAACCTGTTTCCGGATTGCATCCGGCAGCTTTCATACCTGCTTTTTCAAAAGCCTCCAGATATTCATTGTTGAATTCATAACGGTGACGGTGACGTTCTTTTACTTCGGGCTTATTGTAAGCATTATATGAATTAGTGCCTTTCTTCAGGTTACAGTCATAAGCTCCTAAACGCATCGTGCCGCCCATATCAGTTACGTTCTTTTGATCTTCCATCAAATCAATAACAGCATCAGGAGTTCGTTCATTCATTTCACGCGAATGAGCATCTTTCATATTAAGTACGTTACGGGCAAATTCAATCACCGCACATTGCATTCCCAGACAGATACCTAAAAACGGAACATTATTTTCACGCACATATTTAATGGTTGCCAGTTTACCTTCAATTCCTCTGTGACCAAAACCCGGAGCGACTAATACAGCATCTAATCCTTTGAGTTTCTGAGCTACATTATCATCGTTCAAACCTTCAGAATGAATTAGTTCAACTTTTGCTTTTCGATTGTTGTAAGTTCCGGCATGATGCAATGCTTCAATAATTGACTTGTAAGCATCGGCTAGTTCTACATATTTACCAACTAAACCGATCTTAACTGTTTTCTTGGCAGCATGTAATTTATCAAGGAAGCCTTTCCAATCCTTTAATGCGGGCTTTTCTCCTACAGGCAGGTCAACTTTCTTAAGCACGATTTCATCCAATCCTTCTTCCTGCATTCTGACAGGAACCTCGTAGATGGTTTTTACGTCGATGGACTGAATAACCGCTTTGCTGTCCACATTACAGAAAAGAGCTACTTTCCTTCTGATATCTTGTGATAAATCATGTTCTGTTCGAAGTACCAACACATCGGGCTGGATACCATTTTCAAGCAATTGCTTTACGGAGTGTTGAGTCGGTTTGGTTTTTAATTCTCCTGAAGCATTTAAGAAGGGGACCAGTGTCAGGTGCACTACTGCAGCATGTTTACCCAATTCCCACTTCAACTGACGAACGGCTTCCACATAAGGTAATGATTCTATATCACCAACAGTTCCTCCAATTTCCGTAATAACGAAATCATACTTGTGCTTAGTACCTAACAGTTTGATGTTTCGCTTAATCTCGTCGGTAATGTGGGGAATAATCTGTACTGTTTTACCCAAGTAATCACCTTTACGCTCTTTATTGATGACGTTTTGGTAAATACGTCCGGTGGTAACGTTGTTGGCCTGTGAGGTAGGTACATTTAAGAAGCGTTCGTAATGACCTAAATCCAAATCTGTTTCTGCTCCGTCTTCTGTTACGTAACACTCTCCATGCTCATATGGATTAAGCGTTCCCGGGTCGACATTTAAATATGGATCAAGCTTTTGGATGGTTACTTTATAACCTCTGGCTTGTAATAATTTTGCTAGTGAAGCTGATATAATTCCTTTTCCCAACGAGGAGGCAACACCTCCGGTTACAAATACATATCTTGTTTCCGGCACAACTAATTTTTTATAAGTTTTTCAATTGCTCTTACGAGCGAAAATTACAAGCTACAAAGGTAGAAAAATACCTAAAACATCAGTTATCTTCTTTTTAATTTACTTAATTCCGCAAGCGGAATTTTACAACCCACAGAAAACGCGGATTTACGCTGAAAATACTTTCGCCCGTTTGGATGAATAAAAATCTGCGGGTACCTGCGTGATCAGCGGGAAAAGAAAAAAACTGCAAATCTTAGGTTAAATTTAATGCGCAAAGGCATTTGAAGTCAGTTTATGGTATCTAAACGAGTATTCTAGTATGACAAATCTGAAAAACGAGGATTGTATAATAGTAATACTCTTAGAAACATCTTATCTTTGTATTTGTTATTTATTACAGCTCTTTTGCTTACGAAATAAAAGCAAATTAGAAGGTAAATATTATCATACACAACAATAAATAATTAGAATGAACCAAATTGAGAAGTCTTACAGAGAGCTTGTAGAGTTAAAGTATCAACTCTACAATAGCTTATTTCTCACATTACCATTGCATGCAGTTCAACAAACGGGTTTGCTTCTTCCCTTATTGAACGAAGCTTGTGTTAAAGGTTTGGAGAATGGTGAGTCACCAACTACCATTATTAATAACTTTTTTAAAGAGCACAGGCCTGAATTAAGTGAAAGAGAGCGTATATCTTTTCTTTTTAAGATCATTCAATATGTTGAACGACAGATTGTTTTGATCGATGCACTGGAAGAAGCTGCATATACTAAAATTCATCGCATCAATGATTCAGATTCATGGGGAAGGATCAAGCAAAAGGTTGAAAATCGAAAGCTTGAAGAACAGATGGACGAATTGTTGGATAGTTTTGGTATTCGTGTTGTATTGACTGCACATCCAACGCAATTTTATCCGGGAAGAGTTTTAGCAATATCAACTGACCTAACGGAAGCCATTGCAAATGATGAAGTCGGACATACACGTGATCTGCTTCAACAGTTAGGAAAAACTCCATTTTATAGAAAAAAGAAACCAAGTGCTTATGATGAAGCAATGGCTCTTACATGGTATCTTGGCAACATATTCTACCCGGCTGTTGGCGAATTAATGGATCGTATTGATGAGTTCTTTCCTGGCAAAATTGACCATAATAAGGAGTTAATTACTATGGGATTCTGGCCGGGAGGAGACCGGGATGGCAATCCATTTGTAAAAGTTGATACTACCTTAAAGGTTGCGCGCAAATTACGTTTTACACTTTCTACCTGTTATCACGCCGAATTAAAAGCGATTAAGCGCCGTTTAAGTTTCGTAGGTGTTTATGATATTCTTAATGAGTTGGATGAGATGTTTGTTGATGAGTTGACAAACTCTTCCGGTGAAAAGAATGTGGATCTTAATTATTTGCTTGTACAACTCGACAAAGTTGAGAAGTTATTAAAGGATGAGCACCAGAGCTTGTTTATAGATAAGGTAAAATCATTCAAGAGGAAAATTAAGCAATTTGGCTTTTTCTTTGCAAGTATTGACATTCGACAAGATAGCCGCGTGATAGGCAGAGCGTTCAATGAAGTGATTCGCGTTAATCCGGGTCTATTCCCTGAAAACCTTTGGGAGTTACCGGAGAAAGACCAGCTTAATAAGTTGTTAAAAGTGAAAGGACGCATTGACACCAGTGTTTTTGATGACGATTTGGTACGGGACACATTGGAATCAATGAAAGCGATTCGAAGTATACAAAAGGAAAATGGTGAACGAGCCGCCCACCGTTATATTATCAGCAACTGTCGCGGAAGTATTGATATTGCAAAAGTGGTTGCATTAGCCCGCCTGTGTGCCTGGGGTGATGAACCATTGTCGTTGGATATTGTGCCGTTGTTTGAAACTGTTGACGATCTGAAGGGTGCAGGAGAAGCTATGAAGACTTTGTATAATCATCCAAAGTATAAAACACATATGGCTAATCGGAAGAACCGTCAGACTGTAATGCTTGGTTTTTCGGATGGTACAAAGGATGGTGGTTACCTGATGGCGAATTGGGGTATTTATCGTGCCAAGGAAGACATTTCACTTATTTCACGCGAATGTGATATTGAAGTAGTGTTTTTCGATGGGCGAGGAGGGCCTCCTGCCCGTGGTGGAGGCAATACCCACCTGTTCTATTCTGCTTTGGGAAAAACGATTGATAGTCATCAAATACAATTAACTATTCAGGGGCAAACAATTAGCTCACATTATGGAATTAAAGAAGCAGCCACACATAACTTAGGTCATTTGTTAACGGCTGGGTTTGAGAATAATTTATTCAACCGCACCGCATCAGATTTAAGTGAACAACAACGTGAACTGATTGAAAAAATGTCAGTTAGTGGCTATGAGAAATATGCAGCTTTAAAGGCACATCCATTGTTTATTCCATTCCTGGAAGAACGGAGTACGTTAAAATATTATGGATTAGCTAATATAGGCAGTCGTCCGTCAAAACGAGGTTCCAATGATAAACTGGTCTTTGATGATTTACGTGCAATTCCATTTGTAGGCGCCTGGAGCCAGTTAAAACAAAATGTACCAGGTTTCTATGGTCTTGGAACCGCATTAAAAGAGCAGGAAGAAAATGGTAATCTGGATGCCTGTAAGGAATTGTATAAATCTTCAATATTCTTCAAGGCATTAATTTCCAATAGTATGCAAAGCATGAGTAAAACCAACTTTGCTCTGACCAGATACATGGAAAAGGATGAGAAGTTTGGTGAATTTTGGAAAATTGTCCACAATGAATATGAACTTACGCGGGAGATGGTATTAAAAGTATCTGGTGATTCTGTGCTGCTTGAAGATAATGCACGTAGTCGTAATAGTATACGTTTACGTGAGAATGTAGTATTGCCTTTACTGGCAATTCAGCAATATGCACTAATCGAGATTCAGAAACTACAACAAAATCCGAATGATGAACACTTAGCATTGTATGAAAGAATGGTGATGCGTTCGTTATTTGGAAATATTAACGCCAGTCGAAATTCGGTCTGATTATTAATACTACAATACAACAAGAGCCTCCTTCGCAATGAAAGAGGCTCTTTTACTTTAAATGATAATTATATTAGTCTTTTTTTGACTCAAATAAAGTTGGTTTGAAGGTCAGCATTACCCACGCCCAATTATTTGTTCCTTTTTCAGGCATGCTTGAGTACTTTAATTCATAAAGACCATCGCTTGCAAACATATGTGAATAGCCAAAGTCCACTTGTACCTTACCTTTATGAGAATAACCACAGAATAGATCAAGCTCAGTACCTAAACCTTGATTTCCTGAAATCATTTCACCATGAGCACTGAAGAAATGAAGTGCAGCATTGAATTTAACCTTCCCCGGTTTTGCATTAGCTTTTACATAAATATCATGTAAACCTACATTATTAATATGGTTACCAACAAAAAAGTAATCCATCAGACCGTTAAACTTGTGGTTAGTACCAAAAAATGGATTGAATGAATTATTCTTATCTGCACCTTCCTGATCTGTACCCGATAATAATTCATAACCACCACCTATATTCACTTTATCATTTAAGGCAGCTGTTGCATCAATTGATACATTAAAGGCAGAAATATCACTACCGTTAACCATTGGATTTTCACCAAACTGATAGTATAAATTACCCGCAAGCTTGATTCCGCTTAATTCTGTTTTTATATGGGTACCAATAGTTGTCGTGTTATTTGTTTCTTGTTCAGTTTCAGTACCATCTGTCCAATATGGACGAGCAAGATTCATTAATAAGAAACTGGCAGAATAAGAATCACCTTTATGGTTTAACCAAAGGTATTGCATTGCTTTATAAGCATCCGGGCCTGTGTAAATATTGCTGTTAAGCGAGGAGTTGTGATAAGCTAATCCTAAGTGTACATTCACATCACCCGTATATTTTAATAATGCCACATCATGTGAGCGTGCCTGTTGTGCCCATCCAACGCTACCTAACATACGATGATCATCATATACCAATTGCTGACGACCGGCTTTTAAGGATAGTTCCTTCGTCATAAACCACTCGGCCCAAGCCTGGTGCAGGTAAACAACGTTATTACCATTAGCTGTTAATTGCCTTTCTTGTCCCCAGTTTCGTACATCCTGCATTACAACTCCGATAGCAAAATCTTCACTCTTAAAATCGAGATTTAAGCGTGTTCGCTGGCTGGTTATAAGGGAACCTTTACTATCTTCAATAGCTGGAGTTTTGGAGCCATGGCTATATTCAGTACGTGGTCGAACCTCTGCAGAAATTTTAACCTGAGCGTAGGTAGTTATGCCTGCCATCATTAATACGGCAAGTGCGAATATGTGTTTAAATTTCATAATATTGAATTTAGGTTGATGTATAAAAGAAAAAACTCTATCTGGCATTTTATTAGGAGTATAGCCAGATAGAGTTTAATTCACTTATCTTATTTCATTGAAGTGGCATAACCAGCTTCACGTTTTTTAGCCTCTTCTTTCCACTTTGGCAGCAGAGTTTCAAGGAATTCTTTCTTCTCAGCTTTTAATTTATCAACTGGTAAGCCAATAAATTCCTGAGCTTTAGCTTTTGTAGTAATGTCAGGATAAGGAACTTCTTTATTGTGACCAAGGTCAGCTAATAAGCGAGCAAGCTTAATACGACCTTCCTGAGCAACAGTTATACCTGTTGAAATAACACGACCTGTTTCAACTGGAGAGTGGAATGAACCACCATGACTGGCCGCTGCATAATCCCAACGCCACTGAGCATGACGGATGTCCATCAAAATATCTTTCATTTGTTCTTCAGTAGCACCAAGATCCCAGGCAGTCTTTGCTTCAACATGCATGCGTACGATCAATTCTTCAAGTTTATCACGATTTTCGATAATACGATCCTGACGTTCATAAACGTCTTCAACCAAACTGGCAGTTTCTTCGCGGTGACAAACCTGACAAGAGTTTGCTACATTATTAAGCGGGCTCTGAATATGGTGATCAGTAAATTTAGTACCACCTTCACTCTTATATGGCATGTGACAGTCTGCACATGATACACCGCGTTTTGCATGAACACCAGTTAAATAAACTTCGTATCCAGGGTGCTGAGCTTTCAACATAGGTGCGCGACTTAGTTTATGTGTCCAGTCACTGAATTCAATTTCGTCATAATATTCTTCCATTGCTTCAGCAGACATACCTTTATCCCATGGGAAAGTCAGATATGGTGAACCAGGATGTGTTTTCTTATTGAAATAGTATTCAACGTGACACTGAGCACAAACTAATGAACGCATTTCTTGATGAGATGCTTCGTTTATGTCTTTACCCATTCTTTCAAAAGCTTCAACTAACGCAGGACGGGTAATTTTAAGGTTCATAGTTTCAGAGTCATGACAATCAGCACAACCAATTGAATTCATTACTTCATGTCCTTTTTCATCCCACTTACCTTTGTAGAATTCAGCAGGTCCCATTTCGGCCATCAAACGAGGTACATCCGGGCTTTTACAAGTCCAGCAAGTGTTTGGCATAGGACTCTGTCTGTCTTCAGTAGGTCCGCCGGTACGTAATGTTTTATGAATATCTTCAACGGCGTATGAATGGCCACGTCCCTGATTATAGTCTTTAGCAAAACCATAACCGGCCCAAAGAACTACAAGACGAGGATCAACTTCCAACATGTCAATCATTGCACCTCCATTATACTTACTGGCAAAAGTGGTGTCTTTAGTCTTCATGTATGATTGATACTCCTTTGGGAAATTCTGTCCCCAAACTTCGTTACGAGGTTCTGTTGGTGAATGCTCTACCTTAGGAGTATAGGCAAATACTGCTTCAGCTCTTCGTTCCATTACAGATGAAGCAAGCAATCCAAGTAAAAATACAACTACAATGGTTAATAAAAATATAGCCCAGCCTAGCCAGGGTTTTTCCTTTATTTGTTCGCGAATAGGTTTCATATTATTCTTTGATTTAGGTTACTTTTTATTTAAATCTTTAAGCCAATCGGGTAATGGACTTTCCGGAACCGGTACCCTGGCGTGTGGTACACTTGATAGACTGTTAACTCTTCCATGAGGTGTTTCCCGGTGACACTCCCAGCAAAAACGATCGCTGATGTTCTGATGAACATCCGGTTTATGAGCCAGTAGTTTGTCATCTGTGATCAATTGCTCATGGCACCTGACACAATTTTGTTGTACTACATGTTGTCCTTCTTCTTTAATGAAGATAACCTGAGGTTCGGCACGCATAGTAAAAACAGAAGCATGTCGCATACCATCTTTTGCCTTAAAATAGTAAGTGTTGAACACATTGTCATGTGGAACATGGCAATCGTTACAGGTGGCAACTTCACGGTGAGCACTATGGCTCCAGGTAGCATACTGCGGTGCCATAATGTGGCAATTGACGCAGGTCTTAGGGTCATCCGATAAATACGAATGGGCTCTGGAGACATACAAAACATAGACGCCTAAACCAATAAAAACACCGGCGGCCAATAATACTGGCACTCTCCAATGTTCGGGAGGTTTAAGAAAATCAATAAACTTTTTTGTCATAAAATATTTGATTTAGATTAGTGAGAGAAAAGATAGATTCTTTACATGCATTAAACAAATATTTCAGCATTTAAATACTTATTAATATTTATTCTAAATAACTGACAAATAGGATTTTGATATACCTAAAAGCCTGCACCATCATACGATAAGTGCAGGTCTTTTATTTATCAATTATTTCTATCACATTAGCTTGCTTTGAACATACTTTCGATCAAAGTTCAAATGTTAATGTGATTGCTTAATTAAAGTGAAGCTTCTTGCTCTTCTTTAACTTCACTTGGAGTAATCCAGTTCTTAATATCTTCTTCAACTGTGCTTATACTTCCAATACCAAATGTTTCAACCAATATTTTTGCAACGTTTGGAGATAAGAAAGCAGGAAGTGTTGGCCCTAAGTTAATGTTTTTAACACCTAAGTGTAGTAGTGCTAATAATACAATAACTGCTTTTTGCTCGTACCAGGCAATGTTATATACAATTGGTAAGTCATTGATGTCTTCTAAACCGAACACCTCTTTTAATTTAAGAGCGGTAACTGCTAAGCTGTAAGAATCGTTACACTGACCAGCATCTAACACACGTGGAATACCACCAATATCACCTAATGGTAATTTGTTGTAACGATATTTTGCACATCCAGCTGTAAGGATTACTGTATCCTGAGGTAGCTCAGTTGCAAATTCAGTATAGTAGTTACGGTCTTTCATGCGACCATCACAACCTGCCATCACAACAAACTTCTTAATTGCTCCACCTTTTACTGCGTCAACTACTTTGTCAGCTAACTGAAGAACCTGGTTGTGTGCGAATCCACCAACAATCTCTCCTGTTTCAATTTCAGTAGGTGCAGCACATTTCTTAGCGTGCTCAATCACAACTGAAAAATCTTTAGCTTTACCTTCTTCTCTGTCAGCAATGTGTACGCAACCATCAAAACCAGAAGCACCTGTAGTGTATACACGATCTTTATATGAAGCCTTTGGAGGAACGATACAGTTAGTAGTAAATAAGATCGGTCCGTTGAATGTTTCGAATTCAGTAGTCTGCTGCCACCAGGCACTTCCGTAGTTACCTACAAAGTTTTCGTATTTTTTAAACTTAGGATAATAATGAGCAGGTAACATTTCACTGTGTGTATAAACATCAACACCAGTACCCTGAGTTTGCTCAAGAAGTTCTTCAAGATCTTTCAGGTCGTGACCACTGATTAGGATACCAGGGTTTTTACCAACACCAATATTTACCGAAGTAATTTCAGGATTACCGAATGACTCAGTGTTTGCTTTGTCCAACAGTGCCATTACATCAACACCGAACTTACCGCACTCTAAAACTAAACCAACTAGTTCATCAGCAGAGATGTCTTCTGATAGTGTAGCAACTAATGCTTTTTTAGCAAACTTATAAATTTCCTCGTTTTCATAACCCAGATTCCAGGCGTGCTCACCATAGGCAGCCATACCTTTTAAACCATAAGTTAAAAGTTCTTTTAAAGAACGGATATCTTCGTTTTCGATAGATAAAATACCAATCAACAATGCTTTTGACTCCATTTCATTTTCATCAGCTGCACGGAAAACAGCACTGTCATGAAGTTCGGCAGTTGCACCCAATTGTGATTTAATTTCATCCTGAATAGCATAACCTTCTTTAATCTTAGCTGCTATTTTACTATGGTCGAAATTGGCATTGGTAATGGTAATAAACATCGAATCGATGATGTATTTATTAGCTTTTGCTCCATTTAGTCCTTTTTCATCAGCTAATTGGCTTAAAACTGCCACACCTTTTGTAGTGTATAATAGCAAATCCTGAAGATTTGCAACGTCAGAAGTTTTTCCACAGACTCCTTTAATTTCACAGCCTGTTCCTTTAGCTGCTTCCTGACATTGGTAACAAAACATACTCATATTATTCTTGATTTAAAGTTATTGATTGTGTTTTTTAATTTTCTTGATTGTAAAAAGTGAGAAATGCCTCATGAGGTGACTACCTCGATATAACTGGACGGTTGTGACATCCCTCACTTCGCTACCTAACCCAATATTTTAGAGCGATCAGTTGTTAGAGTTTAGACAGTAGTTGACTAAGGCAGAAAGCTTTGCATTCTACCTGCATTAACCTAACAACTTAGATGCTTATACCCACTCTTCTTTTAATACTTCCCCTTCAAGCGAAATCATTGCTAGCTTTAAAGGTATTTTGCGACTGGCCTGATCCACAGCCATCTTGGCTTGTTGAAGTAAACCACCGCAACACGGTACCTGCATAATAGCAACAGTTAAAGTGTTGATTTTGGCCTGATCTATCATTTGAACCAGTTTATCTACGTAGATATCCTGATTGCTATCTAATTTCGGACAAGCGATACCAACGCTTCTTCCTTTTAAGTATTTGCTGTGGAAATTCCCCATAGCGAATGCTACACAATCAGCAGCCAGTACCATATCAGAATCTCTGAAGTATGGTGCCATTGGATTAACCAAATGCATTTGAACCGGCCATTGTCTTAGTTCTGATGGTGCATCACCTGATTGCTCAGAAGCAGCTGGTGCAGCTGCAGGTCTTTCAATTGATCGGGCAGCTGAGCCTGGGCATCCGCCACCTGCATGTCCTTGTTGCATAACTGAAACTTTTGGTTTATGAACCTGACGGATAACATCGTCTACTTTAAAGCTAAGCTTGCTTTCATTTTCTTTAAGCCAGTTGACAGCTTGCTTTAGAAATGTTACTTCGTTGTGTTCTTTTAAATGTTTTAAATGAGCAACAACAGTATTGATACCTTTATCAACCATTATTTCCATCACCTTAATCTCATCATAAGGTTCTGCTTCGCGTTTTTCAATGGTCATGGCATCTTGTGGACAATGATTTAAACAAGCTCCGAGTCCGTCGCACATCAGGTCGCTAATTAAACGAGCTTTACCGTCAATAATCTGCAGAGCACCTTCGTGACAAGAAGGAATACAAACTCCACATCCATTACATTTGTCTTCGTCTATTTTAACTACGTCTCTTATCATTGTTCTGTTGTTTTTATCATTTTTACATTGGCAAATGTAGGTTGAGTAAACAATCTGAACTGTAACAAATGTTACAAAAACGAAATTAATTTATAATTTGGTACAAAAATACTTGATAAATGGAAGTGCTAGCTAAATGCCCCTTGTTTAAAGGCCTTGATTATGAAGGAATAAGTCAATTGCTTGACAAAATTCCCTATCAAATAAAAAAATACGAGAAAGGAAAAATGATCGCTCAGAGCGG
>NZ_CEXQWX010000097.1:0-23389 GCF_982718395.1 Carboxylicivirga sp. | reverse complement strand
TACGATATTTCATTGTAATCTTTAAGTGTACTGTATAAATCTAATGACTTTTTAGAGTGCTCAGCCGACAACTCATATTTTTCCTGATACAAATAGATACGACCTAACAATCCATGTACAGCAGCTTTGCTGGCAAAGGTTTTGTGCTTTGGGTTATCTGGTAATGCATCCAGGGCAATATTAAGATCGGCCAATATCAAATCGTAATTGTCCTGTACAGAACTTCTCGGTGTAACTGCATTAATATCCATAGAAAGAGGCATAGGCACCCCTAAATCAGTAGCAACAGTACTTGCATCATAATGTTTGGCATATCCATTCACTAAATAAAAGTATGCATTAGCCCTAATAAAATGAGCCCTACCGCGTGTATCTTCTATGTCATACAACGAACCTTCTGTGTATGAATCGAGATTCTCGATAACAAAATTGGCACGTGAAATGGTCTTATAATAGTCCACCCAATCCGGATCCTGCTCATTTTCCTGGTACATATAGTCCTGCCATGTATAAGCTTTTATAGTAGATACTGAAGAGCGGGGAATCAAGAAGTCGGGAATGACAACATCATCTGATTGATTACCAAAATTACCGCCTCCGGTATTAATATCATTAGTAACATTTAGCATCTGGGCCAAATCATCTGTATTATCCGGAATCGTTTTACCGTATGGAAGAAAGGTTACATAGTCATCGCCGCAACTCATTAGCAACATTGCCAGCAAACATGTATATAGTATTTTTTTCATTGTTCTCGTTTTTAATGTATTCAACAAGCTGTATTAAAACTGCATTGATAAACCAAATGTGTAATTCTTAAAACGTGGAAAATCAAAATCTCTCACGTACACTAAATCACCACTTCCGCCACCTTGATAATTGATCTTTGAATCATAAATACGATCATTATCAGCCGCAGTCCAATGCCATAAATTTTCAATACCTACTTTTAGGCGTAAGCTTTTAATGGCTGGCACATTGATCAATGAAGTAAAATCATAAGATAGATTAATGCTTTTCAACTGTATTACATCTGCATTATCAATATTATAGTCGCTATCCCAGGTAGCTGAAATACGATCTGGGGCACTATAAGCCGTGTAGTCAAGCTTAGGAACTTTTGTATGTGCTTCATCACCAGCTTCTCTCCAACGGTCGTTATAAACATTAATCATATTCTTTGTACCTGCTGTGCGCACCGGACTTGGGTATGTATACTGCTTGGCAAAATGTCCGAAGTCATAAAGAATGAAAATATCTGCAGAGAAGTTTTTATACTTAAAATGATTATTTAATGAACCATATACAGGCGGAGTTAAGCGACCGATAAATTTACCATCCTCAATATCAAAACTTCCCATCTCCTGCCACGATACGATATTACCATCGCGATCATACACCTGAGGCTCTCCTGTAGCATCAAGTCCAGCGTTTCGATAACCATAGATAAAATCAATTGGCTGACCTTCTACCGGATTACCATATACCACATCAGAACGGTTATTAGCAGGCTTACTCACTTTCAACAGTTCGTTATAGTTGTATGAGAAGTTGAAGTTTATATCATAGCTAAATGCAACCTGCCGCACAACACTGGCACCTATGTTAATATCAACACCTCGGTTTAAAATCTCGCCATTGTTCATTTTTACCTGCTCCCAGGAATATGAAGATCCACCAAAACCAGTTGTCGGATCAAGATTAACATAGGCTAAAACATCTTCACTTCGCTTGTTATAGTATTCAATACTACCAAAAATGCGGTTATTCAATACGGAATAATCGATTCCAATATTTGTTGTATAAGTTTTCTCCCATCCTAACAATGGGTTAGCAGGGTTAGCAACAGAAAGCGATTGTTCGCCAGTAAAGTAATCAGTACCAGCATTGGCAATCAGGAATGGAGATGTACTTTTATCGATGTTACCTGCCAGTCCATATGAAGCTTTTAAGCTTAACTCACTAATCCAGGCCGCATCAAAGAAGTCTTCTTTACTAATGTGCCACTTACCACCAATTGACCATGCCGGCTGATCCTGGTATTCGGACGACTGACCAAATAAATTGGTTTTATCCAAGCGCCAACTACCGGATAAATCATACTTGTCTTTATAACTCACATTACCCAAAAAGAAGGCAGACTGAAAACGATCTTCATTTTGTTGACGCGTCGGCACATCCCACATAGAAGCCCATCCGAAAAAGGCATTAACATATCCACGTGTGAGATCTTCCCAGTTAACTACATTCTCAGTTAATCGTTGAGCATTATAGTTAAATCGTGCATTGCCCATGTTGTTTTCGTACATAAATGCATTACGCTCCCATCCGGCATTGAAGCCAACATTAATATCATTAAACTGCTTGTTGATACTCATCTGTAAACGTGTCGTCAGGTTCTCTGACTTAGTATCATCATGCCATAAAATATTACCATAAGGAATCACTTGGTTCATCGTCATATCAGTGTAACGATTAATAAATCTTCTAACATCATAAGACTCTTTATCCTGAAGGTTTTCACTACGTCCGTTACTTATGCTATAACCCACAGATCCCGTCAGTTTTAACCAATCAGTAGGTGTAATATCTAAAGATGCATTCGTGCTGATGTTACTGCTCTTTGTTTCTTTATTTTTTAACTCCTGCTCTTGTACCTGGTTATAAAAGAATGGTAATAAACCACGGCTTTCGTGATAAGCCACCGTCGCCGCATCATAGCTACCAGTTGCCTCATGCGCAAAGTTGCCATCTTCATCAAAGAAGCGAACATATGGACGAGTCATGGATGCATATTGCCCATTACTCTTATTACCCCTGAAGTTACCAAGGACACTTAAGTTCAGTTGAAGTATATCATTATACTTAAAGCGGTCATTCAGGTTAAATGAGATATTATCGCCTTTTGTACCTTGCCACATGGCTTTATTTTCATCAAATGAGATGGATGCATAAAACTGATTCTTCTCAGTACCATAGTTAAATGACAATGTGTGCTTCTGAACCATCTCACGCTGGAAAAACAGCTCTTCAATATCCCTTCGGTTATCGTAGGATGCTATTTCGTCGCGCATGGCTAATGCCTCCTGTTCGGTTATAGATCCGGCCTGCATAGCGGCATACACTTCACCCAACTCAGATTTGTAATTATACCATGGAAAAGCTGTCATACCAGCAGCTTCATAAGCACTCCACTCCAGATCAACATACTGTTGTGAAGTCATGATGTTTAGTTCATCCAAATTTGGTTTCTCTGACATCTGGAAAGTACCCGTATAATTAACTCTTAACTTACCATCTGTTTTTCCTCTTTTAGTGGTAATTACAATTACTCCATTAGCACCGCGTACACCATATATAGAGGCTGAAGCGGCATCTTTTAAAACAGTTAACTGCTCCACATCATCCGGGTTAATTTCCAGGAGGTTACCTTCCCATGGATGACCATTAAGTACGATTAATGGCTGAGATCCTGCCGATAAGGTTGAAGCACCACGAATAACAATGGTTCCATCCTTGTTGACCTTTACACCAGCTGCAACACCTTCCAGTCTATCTGTCAAATCAACAGAGGCAACATTAACAATATCATCAGCATTAACAATCTGGAATGAACCTGTAGCTCGTTCTTTAGCAATAGTCTGGTATCCTGTTACCACTACCTCGTTTAAACCCATAGTTTCTTCTTCGAGCACAATGTTAATCTGTGTTCGTCCATCAACGGGTATTTCTATGGTTTTGTAACCCAGACTTGAGATTTCCAAAACCAAACCTTCCTCATCTGGCGCTACCAGCTCATAAGTCCCATCAACTGCTGATACACAACCAACTGTAGTACCTTTAAAACAGACAGCTGCAAAGGGCAATGGCTCACCATTCTGATCTTTTACGGTTCCGCGAATGGTAATTTTCTTTTCTTCCTGTTGTACCTGCGGTGCAGCATAAAGTGGTTTTTCTGATGGCCGGATAACTACATACTCATCCACAAGGCGAAACTCCATGTTAGCATCTTTTAATATCTGCTCATACAAGTCCATCAAATCAACAGTTCCTTCAGTTACTTCGACCTCCTGGTTAATATCCATCTCATCATTACTCAAAATTGTAATGAGACCAGTTTGACGTTCCACCTCTTTAAACAATTCTTTGTAGGTTGTTTTTGCTTCACGCACATTAATTTTCTGAGCCCAGCTGGCTGCTGAAACCTGCAAAAAAATCCCGAATAATAATACAACGCTAATCCGCATAGCTAACAGCATTTTACGAGGCACTTGTATAAAGGTACAACAAGCCCCTTTCTTTTGTAAACTTTTCATAGATTTGTAGATCTAATGTTAATATTTGCCGGAATTGACTTTGGCGAGACGCTTCCGGTTATTGATTTTAGTTGATGGGGAGTGTTAGCGCACTCTCCATTTTATTTTAACGTTTTAGTACAGTGCTTTCACCAGTACCGTTTTATCTTTTACATCAATTTTTACTTTTGTTGTTTCTTCAATGAGCTTAATAAAAAACTCAAAGTTTGTTTCTCTTCTGACTGCACCAGTAAAGCGCTTGTTTTTAACATCTTCATTAGTAAAAAAGAAATCAACATCATACCAGCGCCCCAGTTTATCTGCCATCTGCTTTAAGGTCATCTCTTCAAAACGGAAGATGCCATCTTTCCAGGCAGTGTAAAGATCAACATTGACCTCATTCACAAACATCCTTTTATTTGCTTTATTAACCTGTGCCTGCTGTCCTGGTTCAATCAAGGTTTCCACACCATCCATCAAAACAGCTACGCTTCCTTCTACCAAAGTGGTTTCTGTTACATTATCATCTTCATAAGCCATCACATTAAACTGCGTTCCATACACTTTCACATCGGACGTAGCAGTTTTTACAATAAATGGCTTTTCTTTATCTGTTGTGACATCAAAAAAAGCTTCGCCAGTTAAGTATACTTCCCGTGTTTGTTCAGAAAAATTCACGGGATAAGTCAATGAAGACTCTGAATTTAACCACACCTTGGTTCCATCGGCCAATATTAATTGATATTCGCCTCCCCGTGGTATATTTATAGTATTAAAAGCCTGATCATTTTGTTTATTGGTATTGTATGACAGAATATCCAGTGAATCAACACCTATCACCTGCCCCTGTTCGTCTTTAATCAGCATCTCACTTGCATTATCAAGTTGCAGTAAGTCGCCATTGGCCAATTGCAACACAGCCTTTGATGATCCGGGTGTAATCTGATGCGCTGTTTGAAGGGTTTCAACTTCTTTATCGGACAAGTACAACACACTTAAGGCAATACCCAAAGGTAAAATAATGGCTGCCGCATATTGTAACCAACGCTTCACCAATCTCCTTTGCTTGCTTGCCATCGTCTTGTGAATTGACTTCCATGATTGTTCCAAATCCAATGCGGTCACTTCTAATTCTCCATTCTCGTAATTGGTCTGAAGGTTTCTGTAATAAGCCTGATTTTTCCTGCTATCAGTCAGCCACTGCTTCATCAGTTTCTGTTCCTCGTCATTTGCAATGCCAACCAGGTTTTTCCAGATTATTAAATAGTCTATTTCAGTTTTAATGCGCATTGTTTTATGTGTTCATTCATTGGTTAGACTCATAAGTTTTAAATATGGTCGACAAGTTTTTTACTTTTTTTGAAAAAAATTTAAACCAAGCCAATTAGTCTTTCAAACAGATCATATTTCCAAGGGTTTAGTTTAAATTGAGAAAAAACAATTGAAGTACATTTAATAATACGAATCAACGGTTGATATTACAGTTCAATCCTTTAAAAACTAGCTTATTTTACTACACAAAGGTCTTTACTGCACTGTTTAAATCAAATATTAGTAATTGAGGTGTACACTTACCCATATAATCCCCTTCTAAAGGGGATTTAGATACCATTGATTCGGTGTAAACACTATTTTCGTCTCCCTTTTAAGGGAGATTTAGAGGGTTAATTAACAAGTCAAAGTGATTTTAACTATTGATACACATTATAAGTAGCTGAGTATAGTTATTGATGCATAATTCTGTTTTGAAACTATTACAGTGGAACCAGCTCACAGAATAACCGATTATTGTGCACTGTACATCAAGCACTAACAAAGAGATTTACAATCAATCAGACCACAAATCATGTAGAACACATCATTAAACATACCTGATTTCTTACAGCCTCAATCCTTTATAAGAAAAACACCAATAGCGTTCGATCAAATAACAAATTACGCAATTTTAACCGAGCCCGCCCCAATTGCGTCTTAACCGTACTGACAGATATATCCAAATCTTCTGCTATTTCATTCATGGTGAGTCCATGTACATATTTCAGGCGGAAGATGCGCTTCATTTCTTTTGGTAATTGCTCTAATGCGTCGTTAACTTCTTTAACCAATTGTGGATCCAATAGTTCTTCTTCAGCATGTTCTGACAAATATGAATCAATCAAATACACTTGGTGCTTGTCTTTAATTCCAATATTCCGCAGATAAATCAGGCATTTATTTTTAACAGCAGTATGCAAATACCATTTCAGTGACGAAATGTCCTGTGTATCCCTTTTCTCCCAAAGCGTAATAAAAACATCCTGAACAAGATCTTTGCAGGCATCCTTATCGTATACAAAGCGAAAAGCAAAGCGCATCAGTGTTGGATAATAATTATCGAATAAAGAACGGTAAACCTGCTCATTGCCTTTACGAAGTTCTTCGATAATTATTTTATCACTTAACTGCATTGGTTAATTATGGGTTTTATGTTGTAGCCATGCAAAGAAAGGAATTTTTTAAGTGATTGCAAGTAGGGGCGATTAAGCGTGAGTTCTGTTTTCATACGATAATTAGAGTGCTCCAAATGAATTGGAAATTATTAAAGTTCTTTATCTAACCTTCCAACAGAAGCTTTCATCAGTTCTTGCAGGATTTTTTATGACCTCGGTAAAATATAAAAGTTCCTATGAGATTATATTGATTTTTATGGGATATGAAGTGCAGTTTCCTACTACCTAACTAAATTGTCATAGTACTCATCCAGCGACAAACTCTTATTGATGTAATATGACAAAAGCTTTTACAGAGTAACAATTGACATTTTGTTATAGCAATAAGCATTCGTTATCGAACTTACCTATTTTAACAACTCCTGTTAATTAGAGAAACATTCCTCACAGATAAACATATTTTATTAACCAAATGAGGTTTATTTAACTAAAAAGTATAATTTAGCATTTACTAATCGGGAATAGGCCGCCTCACTAAAAAGGGTTCAAAAAAGACATGTTTTATTGCTAACTAAGCAGAGTTGAAACAAACACACTGATAATAAAAAAATCACTTCAACTTTGCTCAATTATCAAACATAGTTTATACAGACACTTTATTATAAATAGCCTCTGCCAATTATAAATTAAATGTACTAATGACCAGTTAAAAACTTACCAATCGATGTGTTATGAACAATAATATAATACCTAAACTTATAATGAAAAGTAATTTTATACTATTTTTTTTACTATTGCTGCATGCTGGCATTTTAGCCCAAGAACCTAAATGGATTAGCTTTACAGCCTCACATGTAGTCAATGATATAAAAGAAGAGAGAGATTTCCTTTGGCTAGCTACAACAGGCGGTGTAATCAAACTTAATAAAGAAAGCGGTGAACAAGAACATTTCACAAGCACAAATTCAGGCTTATGCGATAACCGAGTAAAGTCCGTTGCCATCGAAGAAAGTGGTAAAAAATGGTTTGCAACTTCAAATGGTGTAACATCTTTAGATGATTCAAATTGGAGGGTTTATATCGATGAACTTCCTGATGAAAATGTTAACTCAATAGCAATTGATAAACAAGGTAATAAATGGTTTGGAACTCAAAGCAATGGAAGTGTTATGTTTAATGATTCTCAATGGACCATTTATAATGACGAAACGAAAGGACATCCATCTACTATAACTGACATTGTGGTCGATGATGAGAACACAATTTGGTTTGCTACCTTTGGCAAGGGGATTTCAAAATTTGAAAATAACCAATGGACACTGTTTAACACAACAAACTCAGAGTTATCTTCTAATTGGGTTTATGACCTTATTGTCAATGAAGATAAAAGCGTATGGTTTAATTTATACACAGGAGTCTATAAAATTGATCAGGATGTTTTTACCATGATTTCATCTGATACACCTAAATGTCTGGCTGTAGATTTAAATGGTAACAAATGGTTTGGATTTAGAAATGGAGGAATCTGTAAATATAGTGACAATGGAAATCTCATTTATCCTTATATTCCTGAACTATCCAATAAAGAAGTTAAAACAATTGAAATTGTTGATAACGGAGATTTCTGGATTGGTACTAATGATGGTGTTGTTTATTACAATCAATCCAGCTCAAAGCATTACAATACAGCAACGTCTGGCCTACCAGATTCTGGGATTTATGATATATATATTGATGCTGATGGTAACAAGTGGTTTGGCACAAATAATGGAGCGGCCAGGTTTGATGGTACAGAATGGATAAATTTTACCGGAAAGGATTTTGACGTTCACTTTACACAAGTTAAATCAATTACATCTGACCTTGATGGTAACGTATGGCTAGCCACTAACGGAGGACTTGGTATGTTTAATGGTGAAACCTTGAGCATGTTAAACCATAAGAATTCTCCTTTACCCAACACAATAATTTCTGATGTCGATGTTGATCCGACCAATGGAGATATTTGGATAACATCAAGTGAAGGAGTATTCCGTTTCAATGGAGCAAACTGGAATTCTGTTACTACTGATAACTCTGAAATACCATTAAACGGTGTCAGTAGTGTTGCTATAGAGGCTTCAGGTGTAAAATGGTTTGGAACGGGAGGAAGTGGTATCGTGAGATACGACAATTCAAACTGGGAGATCTTTAATTCGGATAATTCAGGTGTTGATATTGATTATATCAATGCTATAAGCATCGATAAAGAACAAAAGAAGTGGATATATACAAACCAATATGTTATAGAATATAATGACATGACCTGGACTATACATACACACCTGGATTATCGCTGGAGAGGAGAAATGCATATGGGTAACGGTAATGACAAATGGTTTACAGGGGGACTAGGACTTACTAAATTTACAGGTACCTATTATCAACATTATACAATGGACAATTCAGGTTTGCCTGCAAATTGGTGTTTTTCCTTTGCCATTGATGAAAAGGGAAATAAGTGGGTTGCGACTGTCGGTGGTGTTGGCGTTTATAATGAAGAAGGCGTGGATATTTCTTCGACACCTACATCACATAGTGTAATACCCTCTTTACCTGTTCAAGAGATAAGAATTTCACCCAATCCGGCAGTCAGCTCCATCAACATTAATGCTCACTCTTGGCAAAGACAAAAGAATGAAACAGATATTGATATACATGTATACGATGTAGCAGGAAACAATATAAAACATGTCATCCTACCATATTCAAACCAAGCCTCACTTGATATTGATGATCTAACACCTGGAATTTACATTGTCAAGATCAAATATGGGGATAAATATGAGCAAGCAAAGTTTATTAAAAAATAGATAAAAATAAGATTGTAAAGATTCATATAACATCTTGTATTTGTGCTTTTGCCAAGCTAGGTGAGATATAATGTTAAGCTTGCAAAACACTGGTGACATCTCCAAATTAAAACACCAAGTGTTTATTTTAGAAATTCTGTTCTTGTTGTGAGAAAAGGGAAGACATATTTATCAATTGATCATTATAAACAAACCATCACTTTGGTAGAGCTTCACATAAATGGCACTTGTAGCAGGTAATAAAGATTAAACGGTACTCCTCCCCTTCTCATAACCATTATATATCAGTACAAAATACATGATTTTGAAAATTATCTATCATAATAACACACATGACACTATGGTTAAGGAGATATAAGGTATAAAGCATTGGTGCAACCTATCCTATAGTTAGACAAGTAGAAAAATACCGCCGTGTATATATACCATAAATCATTCTGACTTTCAGATTCTTATGCGATAATCAGTTATGGTTATTGAGCCAGGGTTCTATTGCATACTCTAATAACTGTAATTTTAAATTACAAAAGTTAATACCCTAATAAAAAGTTATAAAAGCAACTTTAAAAAAAAATGACTTTTTCTAAAATATAATTCTTGGTTATCCGACTTAATGGATAGATACAGAAATTTATGACATCGAAAAAACAAAATATTGAAAGTACTTTTAATCAAGAGCAAAATCGACTGATAAATTTTATCAAGGGTAGGATTGGTTCAGCAGAAGATGCGGAAGATATAGTACAGGATGTATTTATGAGTTTTGTAGGGGTATTTGATGATATATCTGATTTGCGCAAATCAATCTCATGGCTTTACTCCGTTGCCAAAAATAAAATTGTTGATTATCGAAGAAAAAAGAAAACTTATTCGATTGAAGAACAAAAAGGTAAAGATGGTGAAGAAAGAGATCTTAATTTAATAGACCTTATCCCATCGTTAGAATCTATGCCAGACGAACAGATGATGTTGGACGCTATCTGGGAAGAGATTCAAACGAGATTAGAAGAACTCCCACATGAACAACGAGAGGTATTTGAATGGCATGAACTTGAAGGATTGAGTTTTCAGCAAATTTCGGATTTTACGGGAACAACTATTAATACACTCATAAGCAGAAAACGCTATGCTGTGGTGTATCTGAGAGAACATCTAGAAGAAATGTTCAAATTAATTAAAGAATAGTACAAAACAGGTTATGCCTTAGGTATAGCCATAAAATTTAGAAGAGATGAAAAATTACTCTAAAGGAGCAAGTATAGGAAAAATGATAATTTTTGGGGTGTTAGCCGCCACAGCTTTTACATTCGCATTAATGTTTTTATGGAACTGGTTAATGCCTGCGATATTTGGATTGACAGTCATAACATTTTGGCAAGCCTTAGGCTTACTTGTATTGTCGAAAATACTATTCGGCAAGGGGCAACGACCACATTGGCAAAACAGAGAAAAATCTAAAATGCATAAAGCACAATTTATGAGGCATTTTGGGAAACGACCAATCAATGATGATGTTAAACAACAAAATGAAGGTTCCGATGAAGAAAAGTAATATGACAATATCTGCTCCTGTATTTGTCAACCCTAACGCTTGCGATGGATGCGGACTATGCACTGAAGTTTGTCCAACACAAGTGTTTGAAACGAAAGAGCTAACTAACAAGGAGAGAAAAGCACTATCTTTTTTCGGAAGGTTAAAAGTAAGGATTAAGGGAAATATCAAATCATATGTTGCCAGACCTGACAAATGTATTGTATGTGGTCAATGTGTTAGAAGTTGTCATGAACATGCAATAACTGTAAGAAATTTGAAAAAAAGTGCTTAAAGCGACTAATAAGAGGCTTTCCTAAAAGATTGCCTCTTTTTGATGCTTAACTTTTTTTCTGAATAATAACCTTTGTTCAATTAATAAATTGATTGAGAACTATCAGAACACCAGCACAAAAGCAAATAAGTGGCTGACAGCCAATTGATCTTCAGTGCATCTTTCACACCATCATACGCATGGTTCTCTTATACGACGGCGAATAGTCATAAGAATAAAGTGCTACAAACTGTAAGGTAGTTTCCTCAAGTTGAATGTAACCCCACTGTTTAATAGCGATTGTCTTACCGAATATTAGCCAGCTAGCGCCCCTCCTACATTCTAAAAGAATTTAAACGAATGGGATAACCGCTATTATTCGGATTCCGAGAAACTTCGCATTGCAATGATTTAATCTCCTTTGGGTTTTAGATCTCATCTCCGGTGTCAGGTATTTTGAGTATGATATATCACATTAAGTAGGTTGAATTCAAATAATAGACAAATTCAAGATTATTATTACAATTAAAGGTATTATTAAAAAGTAAATAACTAACATTGCATTTTATTGATAGTGAAATCAAAAATAAGTGGATGCCAAAATCGCAACAATCATTTAGCAAGAAAGAAAAAGAAACGAAACGTTTAAAGAAACGCCAGGAAAAGCAAAAAAAACTTGAAGAACGAAGAGCTAACCCCAAAGGCTCTACGCTTGATGACATGATTGCCTACGTGGATGAATTTGGAAATATCACTGATACTCCGCCCGATTTAACAAAGACTAAAAAGGTTAAAGCCGAAAATATTGATATAAGCACTCCCAAAAAGGAAGAAGTTGAGTTTGATCCAATACGAAAAGGTAAAGTTGCTTTTTTTGATACATCTAAAGGATTTGGATTTATTACTGATCAGGAAACTCAGGAGAAATATTTTGTACACGTCAACGGTTTAACTGAGGAAGTGAAGGAGAATGATAAAGTAAGTTTTGAACTTGAACAAGGAAAAAAAGGCTTGAATGCTGTTCGGGTGAAGAAAATATAATTAGCCACTACCAGCAAGTAATAAAGCAAGGGCTTGATTTTGCAAGGTTATTTAGTATTATCAAGTTTATCAGATGGAGTTGGCCTTTTGAATTACAAATTAAACCACCTGCATCAGAACCAAATATTCGCACAACATATAGTGGCCCCTTTCTTTTAAAATCTATCAACTATTATCTATGGTTTCTTAAATGGATGGTCAAATTAATCGTAATTACTTACTTCTAAATTTATTTCAGACCATCTGTTTACCACTAAGTAAGAAAGCCGTATAAGAAACCTGGTTTATTCACCTTTATTGCAATAATACTCGGGCTTCATTCACTAAATCAAACAAATGAAATTCACAGAACTAAAATTAATATCTGCCATCCTCAAGGCCTTGAGAGATGAAAATTATACATCCCCCACAGCTATTCAAGCCAAAGCCATACCATTTATTCTGAATAGAAAAGATGTGTTGGGAAGTGCGCAAACAGGGACCGGCAAAACAGCGGCTTTTGCCATTCCGATCATACAACATCTCTCTAATGATATACTTAATGCAAAAGGGAAACGAAAGATTAAAGCACTAATTGTAACACCAACCCGCGAACTTGCTTTACAAATAGGCGAAAGTTTTACAACATATGGAAAGTACACTAAAATAAAGAATACTGTTATTTTTGGAGGTGTGTCACAAGGCGCCCAGGTAAGAGCATTAAAAAATGGAGTTGATGTGCTGATTGCAACACCAGGTCGTTTACTCGATTTGATGAGTCAAGGTTTTATTTCGTTGCGGGATGTTAAATATTTTGTTTTGGATGAAGCTGATCGTATGCTCGATATGGGCTTTATACATGACATTAAAAAACTATTAGAGAAATTGCCTCAGGAGCGACAATCCTTATTCTTTTCGGCCACTATGCCGCCAAAAATCCTTCAGCTATCTCAACAAATATTGGTCAATCCTAAAAAGGTGGTGGTCAATCCTGTATCGTCAACGGCCGAAACAATACAGCAGTACTTATATACAACTAATAAAAGCGATAAAAAGGGGTTGCTTTTACACATACTAAAAACTCACGAAATGGACCAGGTCTTGTTGTTTTCTCGCACCAAACATGGTGCAGATCGCATTGTGAGAAACCTTCGGCACAAAAAGATTAATTGTGCTGCTATACATGGCGAAAAGAGTCAAAATCAACGACAGAAAGCTTTGAAACAGTTTAAAGCTGGTCAGATAAAAGTATTGGTGGCCACCGATATTGCAGCACGTGGTATTGACATCGACAAACTACGTTATGTTATTAATTACGATATACCTAATGAACCGGAAACATATGTTCACCGAATAGGACGTTGCGGACGCGCCGGTGAAGAGGGGGTTGCCATCTCACTTTGTGAACCGGAGGAAAATGCTTACATAAAAGAAATCGAAAAGCTCATCAAGCGTACAATCGAAACCGTAAATGATAACCCTTTTCCTCAAACAGATAAACCAATGAACAGCGCTGAAAAGAAGGAATTTCAGAAAGAGAAACAGCGAAAAAGACAAGAGTTTTTTGCGAACCGGAATAAAAAGAGAGGTTCGCAAAATCCAGGCTTTAGAAGAAAGAAGCGGTAGCTTAAAAGACTAATCCCGATGTAGGTTAGATCCTCCCTTCGGGATTTTTGTATCTAATCAAAAAACTTGTGTGCTAGCCAATAATTTGTACCTCCCAATTAGTTATTTGTTGGCTTCAACTAGTAATAAGTGATGGAAAATTGATTGTATGGGTTATACAAAACTCTAACAAACTAATAATAACACAAGCCTTGTTTGACAAAGTTTTCTTAAGCCTCTTAATTGATATTTCTGCTGCAGTTCCGGAGCCCTCACAATTATAATGCATAAAAGAGCTTACTACATTTTATCTCCCAATTGACAC
The DNA here is from genome assembly GCF_982718395.1 of Carboxylicivirga sp. Classification (NCBI taxonomy): domain Bacteria; kingdom Pseudomonadati; phylum Bacteroidota; class Bacteroidia; order Marinilabiliales; family Marinilabiliaceae; genus Carboxylicivirga; species Carboxylicivirga sp. Next base: position 9,058 of record NZ_CEXQWX010000097.1, on the reverse strand, counting down.
TATTTGTCTCCTTTTTGACATTAATCCGTCATATCAATCTGTTGATCATACAAATTCGATCATTAAACAAACTTTCATAAGTACGTGATGGTTATCATACTCTTAATTGACTTAATAAGGCTATTTTTAAGTTAAAATATTGAAAAGTAAACCGCCGGCTGGTCATCAACCTTCCCTTGTTTGGCGACGCGGATTGGACGATGTGGCCGGTGGAGCTTTGCAATATAAGTTTAAACATGAGTTACACTGAAGATTTTAACACATGGAAAGAACAAATTGAGGCAGTGCCTGATAAAGACACCAAACTGCCTAACCAACCGGTAGATGAATTTGCTGCCAGCGCCGAAACACTTGCTGTGGAGGCCACAAAAGACAAAGATGCCTTTACAACCGCAGGCATGAATGCAGAAATTATTGATGAATTAACACCTTTAGCTGGAGCATTACGTTATGCACAAGCTAGGTGGACCAGTGAATTTAGAGCCAAGCAAGAAGCTCAAAAAGAATGGTTAGAACAATCGCCAGTGGCTTATCAACTAAGAGATGAGTTACTGCACCACTTCAGTTTTGCTTATCGCAATATTGATGATCTTAAAAAAAAGTGTAATGCGCATACGCGAAGGTGGCGGCCATGCTGATATGATCCAGGATTTAGTTGCCATAGCTGATTTAGGTGAGAGTAATCCTGAGCCATTAACGGATATAGGACTAAACTTAGAAACACTTCAACAAGCACGAACTGTTTCTCATAATATGTCTGAGCTCTTGTCTGCTTCAAATGGTTCCAAAGATGAGAAGAATCAAGCCAAAGTATTACGTGATAAAGCCTATACATTACTCTATAACAAAGTCAGTGAAATACGTGAATATGGACGTTACGTCTTTTGGAAAAACGAAGAACGACGTGAGAAATACCTGATTGATTAATTTGCAAAACACTTGAATTTACTAGTCCCGAGGCAGGTTACACCCTCCCCTTGGGACTTTTAGTATCCCCTTGGCAATTTGAGGCAGCCAACTGGCAACTAGTACCCTCCCCTTGGCAAAAAGTGGGTCCCCCTTAGCAATTCACTGTCGTCATTTGGCAATAAGTGGCAACCCATTGGTATAAAGTGGCTGTCAACTGGCAATTTTACTATTTCAATCAGTACTTTAAGCAAGCTATTTTGAATAATTTCGGGGTCAAATAGAATTTATTATATCAATTAAAACCCGTCAGGTTTTGAAAACCTGACGGGTTTAACTTTTTGCTTTAAGGATGCGATCGTTATTCACATCGTATTATTACAGATCGCATCTTATAACTTTTGCTACTGACCGATGACGAAGTACTGCTGAGTATTAAAAAGACCCCATTCCGAAGAATGAGGCCAAGAGTATAAAACTCCCCTAATGAAACATCTTAATGAATAAATAATATAAAACCAAATAATTAATTCATTTCCAACTATGTTTTAATCCTGCTTTCTGGGTATTAATTTGTAGAGTCTGACAACAGGTACATAATTTGATGTTCCAATCAGGAAAGTGCCACTCTGCAAAAGGTTTTAAATGCTCACAATTAATAAAATCGCCTAGAAGTAAGTGGTGCTTTATAAGATTTTTAATAGCGGGACAATCTTGGTTATGAATAATATGTTCGCCCATTCCGTTCTTCAAACAATCTAAATAATAGGTAGTCATTGTATCATTAAAAATGAAGCCACATTATTCAAGATGTGGCTTCTCGAACTAAGTACTATTGCATTAATTATCCAGCAACAATTATGACTTATAATGAATGTAATTGGCTAAATTGTTTTTTATTTCAATTTATCTGAATACCACACTTGATAATTAATTACCAATAAAATATTAACAATGTAGGACTGTATTAATAAAGTTTAGTACTATTAACAAAATTTCCTATTTTAATGACAGTTATTGGCGCTAGTTATTATTGCTAATCTCATATAAGATTACTCTTTTTTTCTTTCTTTTAATTTTAATTCCGTTCGCTTCAAGAAATGCTTCGATATCAGATGTATTCGATTTATTCATCTTTTCCCATTCCATCCCTTTATTATAAACATACTTGTTGGCTAATGACTCATCTGCAACATATAGTTCTCCTGATTTAATTTCCAATTGCGAAATAAAAATTGAAACAGGTGTGTAAGCTTTAAATGTTCCTTCTTCTATTTCACTTCTATCAATTACTGACTGAGTTTTCCTTTTTATCGACATCACTTTCACTTCCCGTTCAACCTCCTTAGTCTCGAATTGAATGGATAATGATTCAAGTAAAGTAGTTTCTATTTCTTTTAGAGCACCATCTATACCTTTGGTCTTTTTCCAATACACAACATCATAACGAATGTCGTCATCTGTATTATTGGTAATCCATATAGGTGATGATAAGCTGCGAAAGAATACAAATAAATCCTCAAGCGTTAAACCACTGCAGGTAACCCCAACATGTCCATCAGGATGTGTCTTATATCCGCGTCCAGCCATGTAGGTTTGCAAAGATGGGCGAATAATAAACTGATGTAACAAAGTAGGACGGAATGACCGATCCTTTCCCAGCATCATATTGACACCATTATACAAAGGGTCCTCTCCTCCTGAAAATCCCCCATTTACAATAACATCAGGCTGTTCAGCTTTAGGTTTATGGACAATTGTGTTTGTTTTCAATACCTCATCTATCAGCTCTTCTGTTACTTCATACCCCTGATATACGACGGTTCCTTCCGTATTAATAATATACGTCTGCGGTCGTCCCTTAACTTTATAGTTTTTAAAATCTTGTTTATCATCATCTCTTCCTATCCAAAAGTTAACATCAACCTTATTCAGGAAGTTTTCCAGTTTTGTTTTTGGATCATCAGTAATGGCAATAAAGTGAACGCCTTTATCCTGGTATTTCTTATATATCTCCTTATACTTAGGAAAGGAAGCAACACATGGAGAGCACCAAATAGCCCAAAAGTCAAGAATAACAACCTTACCCCTCAGTGATTCTAAAGTAGGTATTTCGCCACTTTCACGGTTATATATTCCTTCCAATGTAATTTCCGGTGCTTTGATTCCAGGCTTTAATTGAGCCAAAAGACTAAAAGGAATCAGAAATAGTAAAATTAAATTAATCTTCTTCATAATGTTAATTGCAAAGTTTAAGGATAACTGTCTTTTTTACACATACTCCCCCAGGCACCATGTAAATATTAGCGCATTACCAGGTACTTACATCCAGTATCAAAATGCCCGTTAGACCAGATGGTTACAGTTATCCTTAAAGGTTTATTTTTTAATGTTAGTATTTATTTTGCTCGATTGCCCCCTGTGAAACCTGGATATCCAGATTAGGAATCGGGCGTGCGAACTTTCTGGATTGCTTATCTAATGTATAGGTAATGGGATCCTTTGATTGTTCTATTACGTTATTGGTATACGGATAGAATGTCTTCTGAATAATGACGTCATCATTTGGATTATCATTATTATTAAAGCGTCTGATATCTATCCACCTCTGAGTAAACGGGAGTTCTCTTCTTCGTTCTTCCAAAACAAGTCTTAAAGCCTCATCCTCCGATGCCGCCGACAGGTTAATAACGTCAGATGGTGCCTGATTATCCATACGTACCGAACGAAGTATGTTAACGGTTGATATACCTGAGCTCCAATCCTTAAGTCTTACCTGGCATTCGGCTTTTATTAATATCATTTCGGCCACGGTTGGGCCACTAGGCAGGTAATTAAAATGGAAAAACACATAACCCGGATAGCTATATACCGGATCTGTCATCCCTCGTTTGAGCGAGTGGTTCTCTACCATATGATATTTATACCTAAGATCAAAGTCTTTGTCGTATAAATCCAAAAGCGATTGTGATGGAATATGCCAACTATTAGAGTTATATAAGAACCTGTAATAGTACAGTTCTTTCCATTCCATACGATCCGTTGGGTCTGTTTGCAGATCGCGTGTATATGGATAATTCAATTCATATGTTTGTCCATCAATGGTGATGTCATCATCCAAATCAGAATAACGCATTTCCGTGTTATAATCAATGAGTTCATCATGCTCAGCCAAAGCTATTTCCGCATATTTTAATGCGTTTGTATAATCGCCTATACACAGATATACCCTGGCAGCAAAGGCATTAACCGAAGCCGAACTCGCCCGCCAATTACGGTACTTTCCATCTACAAAATCAAAGCTTTTATCGATTTCCAAAGCCATCTTCAGGTCCTGTAAAATCAGCTTCCATGTTTCTTCCAGTGTGCTGCGTTCTACTGATTCCTCAAAACTGGTAGTCTGTTTAACTGGTAAGCCTGGTTCATTTTTATTTTGCTCTGAATAAGGCAAACAGAATGTATTCACCATTTGGTAGTAAGAGTAAGCCCTTACAAAATGTGACTCGGCTTTTAAAAGTGCCTTTTCCGCAGCATCGCCACTGACTTTATCCAAATCTGCCAGAATTAGATTGGCAATAAATATTTTCTTCCATTCATCCGGCCAGTAGGAGGCAATATTATCCGGCACATAATCGGTATCCCAGGTTGCCGAATGCACATCGTATATTCGATAAATAAAATTGGCATTATCATAAATGTCTGACAGCAGTCCAAAATCATCTGTCCCTAATAATATCTCTCTGTTACTTTCTTTATCAAATTGCGTAAACTCGTTTAATAAGCTTTCCAATTGCTCAGTAGTTGTAGGAACAACGCTTCTGTTTTTATTAGGTGGCGTATCTAAATAGCTATCACATGAAGTAACCACCATTAGGAGCACAACAAATATTATAATATGACTCTTCATTTCTTCTAATTTTAATTACAAATTAATTTTAATCCCAAAAGTGTACATGGCTTGCGGACGAATAGTGCCTAACGGAAATTCAGGATCTTCGTTGTACTCATTAAAAAAGATGCTGCCTAAATTATTCCCTTGCGCAAAAACTGATGCTGCACCAATCCCAAGCTTGTTAACGAACGCTGCAGGTACATCGTAAGTCAGGTTTACTTCTTGTAATCTAATATGCCCCGCATTTGCAGTTAAATAATCTAAATATATTGTACTCATCCAATCCCATACTATATATTCGGGTTCTTCATCAGGGATCGGTACAATCTTATTGGGGTCGCCATTTACAACATCATTATACTTTATATTTACATAGGTATATTCTCCTGAATTTGGAGCCCTTAGCATTGCATCATACTTAAAAGGAAGGGTACGAAATACATGTCCAAACTTACCCGTTATAATAAAAGAGAAGTTAAAATTCTGAATAGTAAAGTTATTGGTAAATCCTATATTATAAGGGGCTACTGTCGTTCCTTGCGCGGCCATATATTCACGAGCATCCACGCTTGGAGGCGATTCACTTAACTGTTTTACTTCATCATCAACACCTTTATAAACCGGCGCGTATTTGGGATCATTCTCAGTACCAACATTCTTTATACCACCATACCTCAGCGCCCACAATGTATTAGCATCGTATCCTTCAACATAGGCTGCAGAGCCTCCATCTCTTAGGTCATTATATATGTAAGTATTTTTAAATAATTGCCTGATTTCATTATTGTTATATGCGAAGTTGACAATACCAGCCCATCGAATTTTATTTCCAACAATAGGAACTGATGTACCCAAACTCAGTTCGATACCTTGATTTAACATTTCGCCATTGTTTATTTTCTGAGATGTTGTGCCATGAACCGAGGTAATTGATTGCTTCACAATTAAATCAGAGCTTAGCTTTCTATACCAATCAATGGAACCATATAATTTCCCCCTGGCAACAGAAAAATCAAGCCCGGTATTGAAGGTAGTTGTTGTTTCCCATCTTAAGGTTGGATTACCATGACTTGAAACAACCCCTGCTATATCATTTGTAAACTGGTTAGGGTAGCTATAAATGTTTAGCAATGGTCGAAATGATGTTGAGCGGTCAACGTTACCATTTGTTCCATAGGTTGATCTCAGGTGCAATCTATCCAACCACTCAATATCATTCATAAAGTTCTCGTTGGTAATGTTCCATCCTATACCAACTGACCAAAAGGGTTCATACCTGTACTTTGGATCATCAGTGATCAGATTTGAAGCATCTGTTCGAACACTGCCGGATATGCTGTATTTATCGTTATATGTGTATGCCAGATTAGTATATAAAGAAAAATACTTATCCGTACTCTCTGAATAAAAAGGTGTTACATAATCCAGTCTTATAGGATAATCATTCCAGACAGCACTACTTAAAGGTAAACCAAGCCACATAGAGCCATCTCCTATCAATCCTCCTACTGATAGACGTTCCTTGTCGTATCCCATAACATGTGGATCTCGTCTGTATTCAAGTATTCTTTTGGATACCTCTGAACCCGCAATAAAACTAATGCTATGTACAGAATTAAGCGTTCGTGAGAATGACAGTTGATTACGAAAATTATAGTTCCTTAAATCGGAATGGTTTTCAGTTAAACCTCCACCTTTAGGCATGTTTGCAGTCACCTCATTGGTAGTTTTATCCCAGGTTGATGTTTCATTCACCATCCGTCGCATGGCAAATGTCTTATCACTGTAGTAAGAACTATTATCAATTTTTGCCATCTCAAAAAAGAACTTTGAATCAAAGCTCAATCCATCCATTATTCTAAAATTCAGTCCTGCCTGTATGCGAGCATTAACCTCTTTTGATATAATCTCCCTGTTTTGAATTTCGGTAATTGGATTATATGACCAATCAGCATAAGGAAAAGCGTCCTGTGGTACAAACTCATCGAATACTGGTTTATAGTAGAATAAATGATTGAGATCGGCCAAACTGCCATCTGTATTAACCAACATATCATAAGGAGCAAGACGTTTAATTTCACCAAGTGTTACACCACTTCTGTCATAATCTTTTAACTGAAGCATGGAACCTAAATTGAAATTAAGCCAGTCAGTTATTTTTACATTATTCTTATAATTTATCATGTAATTGTTCGAATGGTTCTCTTTAAAATAATCCTGCTTGTTTTCGAACAATACTGACAGGTTATTATTCATATGGTCATTGCCTCCGGAAATAGACAAATTATACTGCTGAGTAAATGGATTTTGTAACAGATTATCCCTGATCTGTCCCTTATTGCTTAATTGAGCCAACTCAGATAACCGGCGTTCCATCTCGTCTTCAGATATATTACCATTCATATGTTGGTTCATTGCAATGATACCAGGTGTATGATAAAACTCCGTCCAAAAAAGATCCTGTGTGGGCCTGTAATATGGCAAGCCAAAAAAGCCTGACTCAAAGCCTCTACGCTCGTATTCGATTGTTGACTGGCTGCTTGCCCTTGGATTAACATAGTCCAGGTCAAGTTTGGGCGACACTCGTGCAAATGAGCTAAACTCAACATTAACTTTTCCCGATTTAGCATTCTTTGTGGTTATAACAATAACACCATTAGCCGATTTAGCTCCCCAAATGGAGGCCGCTGCAGCATCTTTTAATACGTTAATGCTTTCAACATCATTTGGATTGATGGTTGAAAATCCACCTTCAATGGGAAAACCATCAACTATAATTAGAGGTTTAGCATCTCCCAACAGGCTGGTTTGTCCACGCACTTCAAGGGAAATATTACCATCAGCATCTGTTGTTGCTTGTACACCGGCAACAGCTCCTATAATCCGCTCTGATATGTTAGACGTTGGTCTGTTAATCTGTTCTTTTCTAACATTACCAAACGCCCCGGTAACTCTTTCCCGCGATAAAGTTTGATATCCCGTAACAACCACTTCATCCAGTCCCATCATGTCGGGTTCAAGAACAATATCGATATATGTGCGTCCCTGTACTTCAATTTCCTGAGTCACAAAACCAAGACTCGATACTTCCAATACAACATCAGCTTCATTTGGTACTTCTAATTCATAAACACCATCAATTGCTGAAACACAACCAGTAGTGGTCCCTTTAAAACAAACTGCTGCGAAGGGAAGAGGGTCTCCATTTTCGTCTTTTACAGTACCTCGAATAATTATTTTCTCTTGAGGTTGGGCAATAACAGGAGGACGCTTCCCTGGTTTAATAACCACAAATCCATCTGTAATTTCAAAGTCATATTTCGTTTCCTTAAGTATATCCAATAATGCTTCTTCAAGCGTCACGTTATGCAGTTCAGCCGAAATACGAACGGATTGATCCAGCTCTTCTTCATTATATACAAAGTAGAGGCCTGTTTGCTTTCGCAACTCCTTAAACACATAGCGCATTGATTTTTCTTTCACCTCCAGGTTCACCTTTTCTTGTGAAACTGAAGTAGCCGAAATTTGCATCAATACGGCAAATAATAGCACGATGCTTATTCTCATAGCTAACATCATTTTTCGTGAAAAACCCCAAGGGATTATCCACTGAAGAACATTTTTTTCCATAATTTTGTAAAACTTAATTAAACATGCAATGCTTTGGCGAGCATTGTTTTATAGCAGAAGATGTTGGCGCATCTTCTGTTTTTTTATTGGATTATAATTCGATCTTTTTCAGTAATAAACCTGACGCTTGTTGTTTTCTCAATCATTTTGCACAACGACTCTATTGAGTTATCACGCCTGGCTGCTCCGGTAAAATGCAAGTGTTTTAAACGTTCATTCTCAAAATCAAAATCAACACTGTACCACCGGCTTAACTGTTTACAAATAGTGACCAGTTCAGTATTTTCGAATTCAAAAACACCATCTACCCATGAGGTATATAAACTCGTATCCACTGACTTTGTTTGAATATCTGCATTGGCATCAACCACAGCTTGCATACCTGGCTCAATAATCACAGACTTGAGACTATTACTAACTTTTACACTTCCTTCGACGAGGGTCGTTGCCATAAAGTCATCATCTTCGTAGGCCGCCACATTAAATGTGGTTCCCAACACTTCTATTGCTCCTTTTGGTGTTTCAACAATAAACGGTTTACTGGCATTATGGGCAACTTTAAACAAAGCTTCTCCTTTCTTTAACTGAACCTCTCGCCTTTCGCCCATAAAATGAACTGGAAATACCATT